>NZIY01000057.1 GCA_002691795.1 SAR116 cluster bacterium | reverse complement strand
TATCTACAATGGTCAAAATGTAGAGAGACCTAAGCCTAACTAAAGAGGAAATTTTTTTTATAAAATTTCTAATTACAGAATTATCTTCTATGTCTTTATGTAATGCAAAATCACTAAAAATAAGATGGTTTTCTATAAGCCAAATAATCTCTTCTACATCTTTTGAGCTTATCTCAAAATATTTAAGGATTTTCCTCGCGAAATCACCTCCTACTACTTGATGATTCCCTCCATACCCTTTTCCGATGTCATGTAATAAAATTGAAAAATATAAGGGCGTTTTATTCTTGATTTCTCTGACAATTAATTTAGGTAAATTAAATTCTAATGGCTGTTTTTTTTCTGAATCAATTTTCTTAAATAAATTAAAAGCTCTTAAAGTATGTTCATCAACTGTATAAAGATGATACCGATCAAATTGAGATTGAAAATTAATTTTAGAAAACTCCGGAATAACTTTTACTAAAAGTCCACAATCGTTAAGATTATTTATGACTTCATCATTAGTATCTGATTTAAGTAATTCTAAAAAGCTTTTATTGACTGATGAATTTAAACGAAAATCTTTTTTTAGATTTGTTACTTCTTCGCATAAAAATCTATATGAATTTTGATGTAACTTATATTTAAATTTAGTTATATCTAAAAATATATTGATAAAATTTTCTGGAATTCTTTTAAATTCTATTTCATTGTTTACCAAGATTTTTTTATTTTCAATAATGACTCCTGATGTTAGCAATTCTTTATTTTCAAATATTTCTGTTTTATGGAAATCTTTTTCTTGAGGTATGCTCTGAACGAGGTTCTTTACATTCTTGATTTGCAAGTAATAGTGTTTCATCATTCTTTCTACACTAAGATTTGATTCGCGTTCTTTATATTTAAGACTTTCTGCAATTGACTTTTGAAGATCAAATGTAAGTCTTTCATTGGGTCTCTCACTTAAATAATGCAGATAGCACCTAATAGTTATTATAAAATCTAAAGATTTTTTTAGTTTTTTCATTTCAAAGTTAGAGATGACTTTAATCTTATTTAGAAAATCTAAATTAGAACTTTTGTAAAATCTCTTAAAAAACCAAAACAGATGGTTTAAGTCTCGAAGACCTCCCATGCATTCCTTGATATTTGGTTCTAATAAATAAGAGTTGCTATCTTTCTTTTCTAATCTCTCCTCTCTTTCTTTTATTTTATTCTTAAGAAAAAAATTTCTATCCTCATTTTCAAATAAAAAATCAATGGTTTGTTCAACTTTTTTATAATTTTCATTGCTTCCACAAATACTCCTACAATCGAGCAATGATGTTTGTATCACAAAATCTTTCTTTGCTGTTTCGATGATTTCGTCCAAATCTCTAACAGCATGTCCTACTTTAAAACCTAAGTCCCATAAAATATTTAAAACTTTCTTTATAGCTATATTAACTTTTTTTTCTCTGGAAAAAGGAACAAATAACAAGTCTAAGTCTGAAAATGGGGCTAAATGCTCTCTACCGTAGCCACCTATTGCGCAAACTATTAAGTCACTATTAGAGATTTTATCAGTAGATAAAATTTTTCTATATATTGATTTAATTAATTGGTCTGTGATCTTTGTTAATTTTTGACACGTTCTTAAACCATTATTTAATTCAAAAAACTCTAATCTAATAATACTCTTTTTTTTGAGAAAAGAGTCCCTGTCAATCTTTAAGTCTTTTGCTAAACTATCTATTATCAAATAATTACCTTAAATTCGATCAGATATTTTATTCTTTAGATTATACAGCATTTGTAGTGCCTCTTTAGGTGAAATATCATCTGGTTCAATTTTATTTATCAAATTTAAAAGTTTATTATAATTTTCTATCTCTTCATCATTGTTTATATTTCCTCCAATATCTTCTATTTTTGGTAATCCTTCACTTTTTTCTAACTGAGATAATACTTTCTTTGCTCTTTGAATAATTGACGGTTTAATACCAGCTAATTTAGCAACATGAAGACCAAAAGAACTTTCGGAAACTCCTTCAATTACTTTATACAAAAAAATAATTTCACCCCCTGATTCTTTAGTTTGCATCGTTTTCAAACAAATATTTGTTAGATTGTTTTTTATTTCTGTGAGTTCTTTATAATGTGTGGCAAAAAAAGTTATGCACTTTTTGTTCGTAATTATAAACTCCAATATTGACCATGCTAAAGAGAGTCCATCAGTATTAGAGGTTCCCCTCCCTAGTTCATCTAAGATGACTAAAGAGTTCTCAGTTGCACCGTTTAAGATCCTCGCGGTTTCTACCATTTCTGTCATAAAGGTTGATAACCCTTTTGATAAATCATCTGATGCACCCACTCTTGTATAAACCTTATCAAAAATTTTTAAGTTAACCTTTCTAGCTGGAACAAAACACCCAATCTGACTCATAATACAAATAATCGCAGTCTGCCTCAGAAAGGTACTTTTTCCCGCCATATTTGGACCAGTCATTAACCAAGTTTGGTACTGTGCATCAAGATGACAATCATTTGGTATAAATTGGTCACCTGATCTTATTAAACTTTCTTCAACAACTGGATGTCTACCTTCAATTATTTCAAGTTTTTTATTTTCAGAAAATGTTGGTCTAATATAGTTTTTTTTTTCAGATAAAAAGGCGTAACTATTCATAACATCGATAAAAGATATGGACTCACTAACATTACTTAAGATGGAAAAGTTTTTTAAAACAACGGAACACAAGTCATTATATATTTCTTTCTCAAGTTCAATAGCTCTAAGTTCTGCTTGGTCAATTTCTATTGATGTATTCTTTAGTTCATCGGTCTGAAAACGCGAAGAGTGCAATGTATTCTGAACTAAGTAGAAATTAACGTCATTACATTCAGTTAATCTATAGGCGTTCTTATTGTTTACCTCAACAAAATAACCATGGAAGTTATTATATTTTATTTTTAAGTTATTGAGATTAATAACTTCTGAATAAGTTGATTGTAAATCAACAATTTTTTTTTTATGTATATTCTTAATATTCCTATAATTATCAAGGTCGTTAGAAAACTGATCTTTAATTACTCCCCCATCAATAAAAGAAATGGGTGGGGTAGAGTTAAGTGTCTTATAAATTTTTTCTTCTAGAAATTTTAATTCTTTCATTATTTCTAATGAAATTATTAGTTTATTTAAAATCTTATTATCTACATTTTTAATCAGAGAATAAATTTCAATGCTCTTATTTATAAAGTTAGACACAATAATCATATCTCTAGGGTTCCTTGTTTTAGCACTGATTCTTGATAGGGCCCTTTCAACATCTGGCAAACCGTGAAGAGTTAACTGAATCTTATTTACGATTTCAAGTTCTTTGATAAATTGTTCTACATAGTCTAATCTTTTATTTATTTTTTTCTCATTCATTAATGGACTTTTTAAATGTTCTTTCAACATTCTTGCACCCGCCGCAGTTACCGTACAATCAATCACATCAATCAAACTTCCACTTTTTTCTCCATTTATTTTTGAAAAAATCTCAAGACTCTGAGATGATATTTTATCAACTTCTAGAAACTCATTATCCGAAATAATATTCAAATTTGAAATATTAGGGATATTATTTTTCTGGGTTAAATTCAGATACTCAATTAAAGCTCCAGAAGCACTAATCCCTGAAGAATCTATTTCGCCTAACGATTGTAAATTTGATGAATTAAAAAAATGTTTTATTTTTTCATTATTATTTTTTTCATCAAAATAAGTATATGGAACAATGGTTACTTTATTTTCCCAAACCATAAAATATTCTTTAAATAAAGGGTCATTAAAAATATTCTCTGTGGTAATAATTTCTCCAGGATCAATCTTATAAATCAGTTCATTTAAATCTCTTTCTACAAACTCTTCGTCTAATTTTTTCAAATTAAATAAACCTGTAGTCATATCAATCCAAGCAATAGAACCTTTTCCTTTATCTAAGAAAATACTTGTGAGAAAATTATATTTTTTTTCGTCTAACAATGATTCTTCAAGAATCGTTCCAGGCGTAATAATCCTAACAACATCTCTTCTAAATATTTTTGGAGTTTTCTTTGAATTAATCTTTTCATCAGGCAAACTATCTAACTGTTCAGCTATTGCTATTTTAAAACCAAGTTTAATTAATCGTGAAAGATAGTTTTGAACAGAATGGTATGGAACTCCACACATTGGAATATCAATTTCATTAAGTTTTCCTCTTTTGGTTAGAGCAATTCCTAAATTTTTTGCAGCAACTTTTGCATCATCAAAAAATAACTCATAAAAGTCTCCCATTCTATAAAACAAAAGATATTCTTTATGCCTATCCTTTACTTCAAGGTACTGTGACATCATTGGTGTAATCTTATTTATTTTCTTACTTTCTTTATTTTTTGAAAAATCAATAAGGCTTTGTTGTTTTAGTTGCATTTTTATAGTCTACTAGTTATAGATTTAGAATAATATTTAAACATTTTCATGTATATTCATAAAGAGATTATTTATGTAATTTTTTTCATTCTTTTAATATCCGTCATTATTGTTATTAAATTTCTTATTGATTTTAAAAGAATAAACCGTGACATAAAAAAAATGTCTAAAGATCAGTTATCTGCTAAAGATTATTTCTTCTTTCATCAGTTCGAGCCGTTAATCTATAATATTAATACGCATGTAAAAAATTACCAAGAAAAGCTTAATTTAAAAAGACTACAGATACTTTTCTATGATAAATTTTTTAAATCTTTTCCCGATCCACTTTTTATAGTCGATGAAATTAATCAAATAGTAGAGCTTAATGCTAAGGCAATTGATTTAGTCGGAAAAGATGCGCGAACAAAAAATATTAATTCCATTCTGAGAATCCCTGGTTTAGGAGAAATCATTGAAGAATCTGTGAAAACAAAAAAATCTCAAAAAGCAATTTTAAGATTAATGTATCCCGTTGAAACTGTTTACAATGTTTGGGTGTCTGGTTCGAGTTTTTTAGGAGATACAAGTTTAAATTTTATAAGACTTTATGATGTAACCTCTGAAAAAAAAATTCAAGATCTTCAGACAGAGTTTGTTGCAAATGTTAGTCATGAATTAAAAACACCTGTGGCAGCAATTGTTGGTTATTGTGAAACTCTTCTGGGGGTCGGGAAAAATGACAAAACTATTAGAGAAAAATTTTTAAAAACTCTTAATACAGAAGCATCAAGAATTAGTTCACTAGTAAGCGACTTACTTTCATTAACAAGAATTGAAAGGATAGAATATACCCCCCCTGAGACAGTAGTTGAAGTAAATGAACTAACGAATGATGCTATTCAAGTTTCTCTATCATCTCATAAAATAAATAAGGAAATGATTAAATTTTTTAGTAAAAAAAAATCCCTTAAAATTCCAGGAGATTATAATGAACTAAAGCAAGTCTTCATAAATATTATGGATAATTGTTTAAAGTATGGAAAATCAAAAAGAGGTCTTGAGATTAGATTAAAAGAAGATAGCGATTCGGTGACAGTTNTTTTTCAAGATTTTGGTCAAGGAATAAAANCAGANGATATCCCAATGCTNACCAATCGTTTTTTCAGAGTGGATCAAACAAGGTCTAGGGATTTTGGTAATACTGGTCTNGGTCTNTCGATTGTAAAACATATTTTAAATAGACACAGAGCNAAGTTTTTTATTGACTCAGAATTAGGAAAAGGTTCGAAATTNTCNNTAGAGTTTCTTAAATCTTATNATTAAANTTTTAANTTAAATATTCANNTTTGTTTGTTGTAATAAAACAACAAAACANNATTTTATATCTTAATGTCATTAAACTGCAATATTTGATTATTAGTTTTTTTATTAAATTTAACTTTAAGAAGGGATTTAAAATGAAAAGACTTTTTATTTCAACGGCAATAGCATCAGTTATGGCTCTGAGCACTGATGCAAAAGCAGCTGGAGAGTATGATGCGCAGATTGATGCACTCCAAAATGAACTACTAAAAATTAAACAAGAAATGGGCTCAGACAAAAGTAAGGCTTATTTTAAAAAAGGCAAAGGCCTAAGCATCAAAAGTACTGATGGAAAATATAGTTTCCAAATTAAAGGAAGAGCGATGTATGACATGGGTTTGATTACTTCGAATAGATTTGGAGCTTTACAAGGTCAAGACTCTTTTGGTTCCGAGTTCAGAAGGTTAAGATTTAGTATCAAGGCTAATGTTGGAGATGGCTGGGGTATTGCTTTTCAACCAGACTTTGCAGAAACAGTTGCTGATAATGTTGGTGGTTCATCATCCGGACCAAAGGGTGTTGACGTTAAGGATGCAATCATTAGCAAAAAACTTAAAGGTGTTGGTAAGATCTCAGTAGGAAACCAAAAAGCTGCAGCTGGAATGTGGGAGAATACAAGCTCAAATAGTTTACTTTTCATGGAACGACCAATGCATAATGAAGCAATGAACTGGGGACATAGAACTGGTATAGGGTATGATACTGCGGGTGCTTTTGGCAAAAAATTTCCACTACATCTAAAAACAACTTTTTTTGTTGGTGCTGAAGGAGCTTTTAGACAAGAAATGGAAGATGCTGCATCCACCTCTGAAGAGTGGGGTTCGACAACAGCTGTTCATTACATAACTAATCTTGGAAAAAAGCATCAAGCAATGTTAGGATTTCATTATGCTTACATGGATAAAGCAGAGTCCAACACTCATTCATTAGGTGTTAGAGCTAACGGATTACATATGAGTGGAGAAAAGTTTTTAGATGGAACAATTTCTAATATTGATTCATACACATTTTATGGTCCACAAGCAGCATACTCAATGGGTCCACTTTACGTTGCAGCTGAATACCAAAGAGCATCAGGAAACAGAATTGATGGCTATACAACTTATGATGACTATGAAGGTGAGGGATGGAGTGTTTTTGGGCATTATTTCATCACTGGAAATGCTAACGTTAAACTAAACAATAAAAAGGGTAATATTGGCGGTGTAAAGTGTAAAGCTGCTTTTGGTTGTACTGCAGTGAAAGTAATGTATGAAAGAGTTGATATGAAAGATAGTGAATTAAGTGAAGGCGATGGATATGCGATCCATGCTGGCGTAAATCATTATTTCAATAGCAATGTTCGATTGATGGTTGAATTTACCAGAGGTATCTATTTTGATGGTGATGATATGGCTGGTTCAGCTTCTACTACATCTCCAACTAACTACACAAACGCTGATACCGCGTCACTATCAAGTGTTCAAGCAAGATTACATTTAAAATTTTAGTTTTTAATAGTTAATTGTGCAAAAAAAAGCCCTTTCAAAGGGCTTTTTTAACACTTAAACAAGCTAAAATTTTTTTGTAATAATAATACGATNAATAGTTGTAAAGCTTATATTTTTNACTTACTACAAAAACTGTATCTTTTGGGGAATATTATGAATGATAGTTTCTATGTAACTTTGACTTATTTACATAATAAAATTATTGTTAATAATACAAAAAAACCTAGCATGAAAAAAAGAACAAAATCTAAGTACAACGTCGGTGAAAATCCTTATAAAAAAAGCAAGGGAATTAAAAAAGTTTTTTTTGCATTTATCAATAGCTTTTCTGGATTCAGTTTTGCTTTTAAAGAAGAAAGCGCCTTTAGACAAGAGTTATTTCTTAGTATCGTATTAATTCCACTTGCACTATTTCTGCCTGCAACATTTGTAGAGAAAATACTCATGATAGGAAGTATTATGATGCTTTTAATTGTTGAACTGTTAAACTCAAGCATTGAAGCAGTCATAGATAGAATTTCTCTTGAACATCATGATTTATCAAAGAAGGCGAAAGATTTGGGAAGCGCCGCAGTCTTCATTTCATTGATGTTAGTGTTCATAATCTATCTAACTTTTATTGTAAAATATTGTTAAGAATAATTCACAACCTGTAAAATATTAATGATGAAAAAAATCTGTTTAAATGGTCTNGGAAGAATAGGTAAACTTCTTTTAAGAGAACTTATAAAACACAATAATTTAGTTGATCTAATTTTTATTAATGATTCTATGGGAGATGCTAAAACNCATGCTCATTTATTAGAGTTCGATAGTATACATGGACGTTGGAATAAAAAAATTAATGTNGAAGGAAATTCATTAAAAATTGAGAATAAAACTATACCATTCTTCTCNTACAATGATCCCACTGACNTTCCTATTAAAGAAAATAATATCGATGTAGTTATTGACTGTACAGGATCAAACAAATCACTGGAAAAAATAAAGCCTTATTTTACGAATGGAGCTAAAAAGGTTTTAGTTTCTGCTCCNATAAAAGATAAGTCTGTTATAAATATTGTTTATGGAATCAATGAAGGTTTATATGATCCATCAAAATACGATATAATCACTGCTGCGAGTTGTACAACAAATAGTATAGCTCCAATAATNTANATCATCAAAAANGAACTGGGTATTAAAAGTGCTATGGTTACAACCATTCATGATATAACTAATACGCAAGTAATTGCGGATGTGGCAAGAAAAGATCTAAGGAGGTCCAGATCAGCTATCCACAACTTAATACCTACTTCTACAGGTTCAGCTACTGCCATAACATTGATTTANCCAGAACTAAAAAATAAAATAGATGGCATTGCTATCAGGGTTCCTGTCTTAAATTCATCATTATCAGATTGTGTCTTTAGCTTAGAAAAAAAAACTACGGTAGATGAAGTTAATTCTCTCTTCAGGAAATATAGTGAATCACGCCTTGAGGGAATACTTCAAGTTGAAGATNGGCCTCTTGTTTCTTCAGATTTTATAAATAATCCAAACTCAGTTATAATTGATCTGCCTTCAACTATGGTGGTTGATGAAACCCTACTAAAAGTTTTTGGATGGTATGATAATGAATTTGCATATGCNTTAAGAATGNTAGATATCCTAAAATTAATAATTAAAACAATATAAATGTTTATCTCTGATTCAAACGATAAAAATTTATTTTCATATCTTTCGACAACATTCTCATATTGGCTTTTTATGCTCTCAGATGGAGCTCTGAGAATGATCGTTTTATTTAATTTTCATTCTTTAGGATATACTCCAATCAAACTTGCTTATATCTTTCTTATTTATGAATTAATGGGAATGATAGCTAACCTTTACGCAGGTTGGTTAGCAGCACGGTTTGGGCTGACAATCACTCTCTATTTAGGATTCATTATTCAAATACTAGCCTTAGGGCTATTGACGTTTGCAAATGATTTCTATTTAGAAATTAATCAAGTTCTTTTTGTGATGTTAATTTATGGCTTATCAGGACTGTCAAAAGATTTAACAAAAATGAGCGCTAAATCTGCTGTGAAGCTTGTTGTTAAAGAAGGAGAAAATAAAAAGCTATTCAATTGGATTTCAATTTTAACAGGTTCAAAAAATACAATTAAAGGGATTGGGTTTTTCTTAGGTGCAATTTTAATAGGTTATTTCGATTACAAATTATCGCTGATGATAATAGCTTGTATTCTTTTTCTCGTAATTGTTATAATTTATACAATAAAACCTATCATTAATAATAAAAAGCTTAAAAAAAAAGATATCAAATTATTCTCCACTGTTCACAATATTAATTTGCTTTCAATTTCACGTTTTTTTTTATTTGGTGCACGTGATATATGGTTTGTAGTTAGTTTACCTGTTTTTTTTTATATCTTTCTTGAATCAAAGAATGTAAGTCAATTTAGTAATTTCTTAATTGTTGGGGGAAGTTTAGCTATCTGGATAATATTTTACGGATTTATTCAAAGTTTTGCACCAAAGATAATTAATTTTAGTACAAATAAATTACAAGAATCTCTTTTAAAATCCAAACCTTGGTTTTTAAGTCTATTAATTTGTTCTGGGTTAATAAGTTTTTCGAGTATAATTTTAAGCAACTTTAGTCTCTATCCATATATTCTGCTAATTTCATTATTTTTTTTTGGATTTTTCTTTGCACTTAATTCTTCAGTACATTCATATTTAATTGTTTCTTTGTCCAATAAAGAAAATATTACTCTTGATGTTGGTTTTTATTACATGTCTAATGCTGCAGGAAGGTTTATCGGAACCCTTCTGTCTGGTTTATCTTATCAATTGTATGGAATAAAAGGATCTTTAATCCTTTCAACCATTTTCATAGCGTTGAGTTATAGTTTCTATAATAAAATCAAATACCAAAAAAATTAAACTAGATTTTACCATCCAAGCCCATTTGAAAGTATTTATGAACTATTTTTTCTTGATTCTCCAACAACCAATCAATTGACGGTTCATTATTCATAGCTTTATTAATTGCATTAAAAGTAGCTTTTCTGTGAATATCAAATAAAATCTTATGATCCAGATTATCATCATTAGCTACTGATGGATTAAGCCATACTGATACNATNACTCCTAATTCATTAGCCTTATCCTTNGGAATATCTCCAGATCTTACGGCATCTAANACACCATTTGCTATTGCGGCTTGAACAGTACCCATCAAAATATTCGTATATCTTTCCTTATTAACAGTTACTTTACTCACCATTAATGTAGCGGGTCTAACCATAATATCCGTATTCATTATCGCCAGAACTTTAGANTGCCCTTTTTCTTGAGTTCCTAATAAATTCGCGAAAGCTGTTCCAAAAGGCCCATCTAATTCACCAATAATAATTTCTGGCTCCGCAGCAGTTCCAGGAGGTCCCCCTGCAACCAAGGATTCGCCTACTCTCATAATCATTTTATTTGTCATTAAATTCTCCTATTAATAATTTTGTTATTTGTATTCTAAAAATAGAATTAATACAAAATAAATTTAATAAGTGTNTATTGTCATAAAACTGTCACATTACTGTCATATTTGTACATTTATTAAGATCTAATTTGTTTATTCTTTTTTTTTAATATTAACNTAACTTTTAATGAGGAATTTAAATGAAAAAAACTTTATTAATTGCAGCTCTTTTTGCTTTTGGTGTTACCGGAAGTGCAGTTGCACGTGATCAAATAAAAATTGTTGGCTCTTCAACAGTTTATCCTTTTGCTACTGTTGTAGCCGAAAGGTTTGGTAAAACAAGCGGTTTCAAGACTCCAGTTATTGAATCTACTGGTTCTGGTGGTGGACTCAAACTCTTTTGTAAGGGTCTAGGAACGGAACATCCGGACATTACTAATGCCTCTCGAAGAATAAAATCCAAAGAAGTAAAAAAATGTTCAAAGAATGGTGTTACAGATATCACTGAAATTAAANTCGGNTTTGATGGAATNGCAATGGCTAACGCTNAATCTGGACCTACTCTTGAATTAACACTTAANGANATTTATCTTGCATTAGCNAAGGATGTTCCTGCAGATGCGAATGGAGATACAGTTAAACCAAATCCATACAAAACNTGGAATGAAGTAAACCCCTCTTTGCCCAANGCTCCTATTGTTGTCATTGGACCACCACCAACATCTGGTACTAGGGATGCCTTTAACGAGCTTGCTATAGAAAGAGGATGTAAAAAATTCGCTGGAAGAAAGGCGTTAAAGAAAAAGGATAAAAAACTTTATAAATCTCAATGTAGATCTATACGAGAAGATGGTCCTTATGTCGAGGCTGGAGAAAATGATAATCTTATTATTGAAAAATTAGTTGCCGATCCTGGTGCCCTAGGAGTCTTTGGGTATTCATTCCTTGATCAAAATAGAGATAAGGTTAAAGCGGCAAAAGTTGATGGAGTATTCCCTGAATTTGAAGCTATCTCTTCTGGGAAATATCCAGTTTCACGTTCGCTATTCTTTTATATTAAGAATGCACATGCAAGTGTAATTCCTGGAATTAAGGAATATGTCAAGGAATTTACTTCAGCAAAGGCTATAGGTAAGGATGGTTATTTAGTTTCNAAAGGACTAATTCCACTTGCTGAAGACCTAAGAGCTAGCTTTGAANAAGATGGTAAAAAATTAGCTAAGTTTGACGCTAAAGTTCTTAAAAAATAAGTGTTTTTAATATAGTATTAATATATGGGTTTTTGGTCTTTTAGTGTTTTCATAATAATAATTGCAATCACTGCATATTGGTATGGGAACACTAAGGCCATTCGCCTCAACTCCAGTTTAACAAAAGAAAATCAACTGCCTTCTCTCCCAAAATATTACGGAGAAAATGCAGTGATATGGCTTATTATTCCAGCATTAATAGGTCTCCTCTTCTGGNTCACTATAAAATCGCATATCTTTGATAATTTATTATTTTCTTTTTTATCCCCTGAAATAAAAGAAGAGTTTGTTGGGGGCACACAAATGTTGGTAGATAGGGTCAAATCTNTAAATATAGNAAATCCATTTCCTGGAACCGATCAACGTTTAATAGANGGAGCATTATACTATGAGAAAATTTCGACTTCTTATANGGCATATGCTTTATGGTTTATTCTCGGAATAAGTTCACTGCTATGTTTNTTTTCTTTAAAAAAAATAGGTCAAGGATTTAAAGCAAGGCAATCAGTTGAAANATCAAATGTATATTTTTTAATTCTATGTTCCATAGTGGCGATAGTCACAACAGTTGGAATCGTCTTTTCTTTGATTTTTGAAGCTCTCAGATTTTTTAATCAAATACCAATACTAGATTTTCTATTTGGCTTATCATGGAGTCCACAAATGGCTATTAGAGAAGATCAAGTTGCAAGCCAAGGCTCATTTGGAGCAGTTCCAATATTTGCAGGAACTCTATTAATAACATTAATTGCTATGTTTGTTTCAATTCCCATTGGATTAACATCGGCTATATACCTTTCAGAATATGCCTCGAATAATACTCGAAGTATAATTAAGCCGGTGCTAGAGGTTTTAGCTGGTGTTCCTACAGTGGTTTATGGTTTTTTTGCCGCTATAACCGTTGGTCCTTTCTTCAAAGATTTAGCAGATTTTTTAGGATTTAGTATTGCATCCGAAAGTGCAATTGCGGCAGGTGGTGTTATGGGAATAATGATTATTCCATTTATTTCTTCTTTGTCTGATGATGTAATTTCAGCTGTCCCACAAACTCTTAGAGATGGTTCATNCGCAATGGGAGCAACAAAATCAGAAACTATAAAAAAGGTCGTCCTACCTGCGGCTCTTCCAGGTATAATGGGTGCAATTTTGTTAGCAATTTCGAGAGCAATCGGAGAAACAATGATCGTTGTTATGGCGGCAGGTATCGCAGCAAATCTGACGGCAAATCCGTTTGAGGCTGTAACAACAGTTACGGTACAAATTGTAACTTTGTTGGTCGGTGATCAGGAGTTTGACAGCACAAAAACACTCGCAGCTTTTGCACTTGGGATTACATTATTTGTTATAACACTCATACTTAATTTACTAGCACTTAAAATAGTTCATAAATATAGAGAACGATATGAGTAAGGTTACAAAAACAATAGAACAATCATTGAAAAAAAGAAGGAGAAGCGAAAAAAACTTCAAACTTTTTGGGTTATTTGGAATCATATCTGCCATCACCTTTTTAGTTATAATTTTAACCACCATATTCATGAGTGGCAAAAAAGCTTTTAATAATACTGTAATACAATTAGATGTATTTTTTGATCCAAAAATAATTGATCCTGAAGGAAACAGAGAATCTNAAAAAATTATGGATGCAAATTATCGAGTAATTATTAAGAACTCATTACTCAATTACTTTCCAGAGGTAAAAAAAAGAAATGATATTAATGACTTAATAGGGCTAATTTCTAGTTCACAAGAAGAAAAGTTAAAAANTCTAGTAATTAATGATAATAATCTGATCGGTAAATCACAAAAAATTTGGTTGCTTGCAAGCTCTACTTATGATGTGATTCATAAAAATCCTGATATGATAAATCTTGAAGAAGAAGAAAGGTTGATTTCAGACAAACAATTAGAGTGGTTTCAAAAATTAATTAACAATAACGATCTAAAGTTTTCTTTTAATAAGACCTTCTTTACTTCAGCTGATTCTACAGAACCCGAACAAGCTGGTATTTGGGGATCTGTAATGGGCTCCTTTTTTACTCTTTTCATAACACTACTACTATCTTTCCCCATTGCTGTAGCTGCAGGAGTCTTTCTTGAAGAACTTGCTCCAAAAAATAAATTTACTGATTTCATTGAGGTCAATATAAATAATCTTGCCGCAGTTCCATCAATAATTTTCGGTTTATTAGGGTTAGCAATATTTTTAAATGTAATGCATTTACCCCGCTCAGCTCCTATTGTTGGTGGAATGGTCTTAGCGTTGATGACTTTACCAACTATTATAATTGCTACAAGAGCTTCTTTAAAGGCAGTTCCACCTTCTATAAGAGAAGCAGCTATTGGGTTAGGTGCAACAAAACTTCAAACAGTTACACATCATGTTTTNCCTCTTTCACTTCCAGGAATTCTAACTGGTACAATAATTGGAATGTCCCAAGCACTCGGAGAGTCTGCTCCTTTATTAATGATTGGAATGGTTGCATTTATTGTCGATATACCGGGATCTTTTATGGATTCCTCAACTGTNCTACCAGTTCAAATTTATCTNTGGAAAAGCACAGCTGCAAGAGGGTTTGTTGAATTAACAGCAGCAGGTGTGATGGTTCTATTAACATTTCTTATTTTAATGAATGGACTTGCAGTATTTATAAGAAAGAAATTTGAAAAAAAATGGTAGTATAGGANGGATTCGGAAAATGAAAAATAAACTGAAAATTTCAAGTAAAAAAGTAGATGTTTTTTATGGTGAAAACCAAGCATTAAACAAGATAAACTTGGACATTATTGAGAATAAAGTAACTTCCTTAATAGGACCAAGTGGTTGTGGTAAATCAACATTTCTGAGGTGCTTGAATAGAATGAATGATACTATCGATTCATGTATAGTTACAGGAAAAATTCTAATTGACGATTCTGATATTTATGAAAAATCTGTTGATCCTGTTTTACTNAGATCGAGAGTAGGAATGGTTTTTCAAAAACCTAATCCCTTTCCTAAATCTATATTTGATAATGTTGCATATGGGCCAAATATTCATGGATTAGCTAACAGTAAAGATGAACTTGAAGAAATAGTAGTAACTAGTTTGAAAAAAGCTGGTTTATTCAATGAAGTTAAAGATCGATTACTTGAAACTGGTACTTCATTATCAGGCGGCCAACAACAGAGGCTTTGTATTGCAAGAGCAATTGCTGTTAGCCCTGAAATAATTTTAATGGATGAACCTTGTTCAGCTCTAGACCCGATAGCAACTGCTGTTGTTGAAGAACTAATTGATGAATTAGTTGAGAATTATACAATTGTAATTGTNACACATTCGATGCAACAAGCAGCAAGAGTTTCTCAACAAACAGCTTTTTTTCATATGGGTAACTTAGTTGAAGTTGGTCCTACTGAAAAAATTTTTTCAACTCCTGAGCAAAAAAGAACTCAGGATTATATAACAGGAAAGATAGGTTAATATGGATAAACACATAGTCTCTAATTATGATAACGACCTTGAGCTTCTAAAAAATATGATAATCGAGATGGGCNTTATGCTTGAAAAACAACTTTTTTTGGCTGTAGAAATTATCAAAGTGAGTAATGATGAAATTTCTAAAAGCATTATTGAAACGGAGAAAAAAATTAATCTTAGTGAAAAAAAAATAAGAGAATATGCCACTAATACTCTTTCAAAAAGGCAACCGTTAGCAGATGATCTAAGAAAAATTCTTGTTTCAATACAACTATCAGGAACCTTAGAAAGAATTGGTGANCATGCAGCAAATATTTCTACAAGAGTCTCAAAAGCAGAAACAGTCCCGAGCACTTACACAACTGATTCCATCTATAGATTGGGTCAATCAGTTATAAAAATTCTGTCCCAGGCACTTTCATCTTACGATGAAAGCTCTGAGTCATTAGCTAAAAGTATTGCTGTTCAAGATAAAGAGATTGACCTTCTATATGAAACCTGTTTTCGAGAACATATTATTCTAATGATGGAGCAGAATAATAATATTGGTTATTGCGTACAAATGTTGTTCATTGCGAAAGAGCTTGAAAGGATTGGTGATCTTTCAAAAAATATTGGTGAAGAAGTCCTTTATAGTGTGCGAGGAAAATTATAGTCAAGGTAAACAGTGAAGAAAAAAATTTTAATAGTTGAAGATGATACCGCCTTATTACCATTANTCAGTTATAATCTTGAGAAAAGTGGTTTTGATGTTTTGGAAGCAAAGACAGGAGAAGAGGTATTATTAATCCTAAAAGAAACTACCCCAGATTTAATTCTCCTCGACTGGATGATTCCATCACCGAACGGTCTTGAGATTTGTAAAATAATCAGAAATAAGAATGAGATTAAGCATCTTCCCATTATAATTCTCACTGCACGCGGAGAAGAAGAAGACAAAGTCAAAGGTTTGAATACAGGAGCAGACGATTATATTGTTAAACCTTTTANGCCTTCAGAATTAATTGCTAGAATTAATGCGCTTTTAAGAAGAGCAACGTCTGCATTTGCAGAGTCAAAAATAGAATTTGATGATATTGAACTCAATACCAATGAACACAAAGTAATAAGAAGTAAAAAAAGAATTCACCTCGGACCAACTGAATACAAATTATTAAAATTTTTTCTAGAAAATCCCGGGAGAGTATACAGTAGAGAACAACTACTCAATGCTGTCTGGGGACATGGTATATTTGTAGAATTACGAACAGTTGATACTCATATCCGAAGATTAAGAAAAGCTATAAATATANGNGGTTCTAAAGATATCATTAGAACAGTCAGAGCAGCAGGATACTCNCTTGATANCGATTAAATTCANAAAGATTCTTGTTTCTTAAAAAAAACTACCTTAAATTATTTTATGGTTAAAAAAAAAGGGATCAGCTTTATTGTTACTGTATTCAATAAAGAAAAATTTATT
>NZIY01000056.1 GCA_002691795.1 SAR116 cluster bacterium | reverse complement strand
GTAGCAGCTACTAGTTTACTTGCTGTAACAAGTCATGCAAAAAATCTTCGTTGGAAGATGCAAAGTACTTGGGGTAGTCAGGTAGCTATTAACGGTGAATCAGCTGTTTACTTTTCAAATAAAGTTAAAGAGATATCTGACGGTAAAGTTCAGTTGAGATTCCATGAGCCTAACGCACTTGTACCTTCTTTAGAAGTATGGGATGCTGTTAAAAACGGTTCTGTAGATTCAGGTTACACAACACCAGGATATCATGCTGGTAAGATTCCAGCTGTTTCTTACTTTACAGCTGTTCCATTTGGACCAGGTGCAAGTGAGTATCATGGGTGGTTTGAATATGGTGGAGGCCAGCAGTTAAAAGATGAGATTTATGCTGAGTATGGATTAAAAGCACTTAACTGTCTTACACACGCTCCTGAAACATCAGGTTGGTTTAGAAAGAGAATCAATTCTGTTGATGAGTTAAAAGGATTAAAGATGAGATTCTTTGGCTTAGGAGCAATGGTTATGAACAAAATTGGTGTATCAACTCAGCTTTTAGCTGGTGGAGATATCTATCCAGCTCTTGAAAAGGGTGTTATTGATGCAACTGAGTTTTCAATGCCTACACACGATTTAAGTTATGGTTTTTACCAGTTAGCTAAGTTTAACTATTTCCCAGGATGGCATCAGCAAACTTCAATTGGTGAGTTGTTGATGAATAAGAAGTCATGGGATGGTATATCAAAGTATCAACAAGAGATTATCAATACAGCATGTAGAGATACAATGTGGTGGGCTCTTGTAAGATCAGATGCAAAGCAAGTTCCTGCTATGCGTGAGCTTGAGAAAAAAGGTGTTACCTTTGTTCGTTGGAAGCAGGCAGATCTTGATAAGTTAAAAGTAGCTTGGGAAGAAGTTGTAAAAGAGAAGTCAGCTTCTGATCCATTGTTTGCTAAAATTACTAAAAGTTATCAAGCTTTTAGAGATGATTACAGCATCTGGGCTAAAAACGCATACTTAAATTAATAAATTTTAATTTAATTAAAAACGCCTGCTAAGTTTAGTAGGCGTTTTTTTTTTATCTTCTTTGCAAGATAAAGTGAATATGCTATCAATTATTCAATGTCTATAAAGTGGAGGAATTTATGGATACAATGAAAGTAAGTGATAATCTTAGAAATTTTGTTGATAATGTTGCAAAATTTGCAACTTGGGCGCTTGTTCCACTTGTTGTAATCACAATGTGGGATGTGGTCGCAAGAAAGTTCATTTTTATACAAATTTTTATGGTTGAAAATTTTGGTTCTATTTTCGAATCAACATATCTTCAAGAATTAGAATGGCATTTCCATACTGTAGTATTCTGTCTAGTTTTGGGATATGGATATATTCATAATAGACATGTCCGGGTTGATTTTTTAAGAGAACACTTTCATTTCAGAACTAAAGCTAATATTGAATTTTGGGGTAACATTGTTTTTATGCTTCCTTTTACGCTAACTTGTGTCTGGTTTTCTCTTGTATATATGTATGATTCATTTGTGATAAATGAAGTTTCAGCCTCATTAGTTGGTTTATCCCACAGATGGATAATTAAATGTTTTCTTCCAGCTGGTTATATGTTCTTATTTTTAGCTGGATTATCAGTAATGTTACAACTTTATGCGGTTCTATATCAAAATGTCACAAAATCATCATCTGGTGGAAAGAAGTTAATGGTTGATGAATGGCCTGAAGATGCTGTTGGTTTAAGAGGGTCTAAGTACGATAGATAGAAGTAAGGCATGTTAAATAAATCAATCTTTTTTTCAAAAATACCTAAATATATTTATCATAAAGATAAAACTCCTTATTTTACAAGTCCTAAGGAAATGACTTTAGTACAGTCACAATATGAATTATTTTCTTATGGAGTTTTAATAGGGTCAATTTTTTCTTTTATAGGGCTAGCAGCTTTTTTAAATTATAAGAGTTCGAATGAAATTTTATATGTAGCATGGATGATCATCTCTTTTATGGTTTTAGTATCAATTCACTTTACTATAAAAAAGGGTTTGATGCTGTGCTGTGTATTAATTTCAATTGCACCTTCAATTGTAGTATCTCACCTTATCTATGATCAGTTAATAGGTGATAAAAACTTTGTTAAAATGGTTTTGTTATCTACTTTGTTAATGATTTTGATAAAGTATGGAATAAGACTTATTAAAATAGTTTATTTTCAAAATAGTAAAAGTAATTTAATTGAAAGACAATAACTGGAGGATTTATGGAATTTGTCGATATTATAATTGAGTACTTACCCATCTTTATGTTTCTTGCAATGGGGATTTTACTTTTCATAGGTTATCCAGTTGGGTTTATTTTAGGTGGTGTAGCTGTAACTTTCGGTCTAATAGGCTATGGTTTTGGAGTTTTTAAGTTAGCAGAATTTTTTAATTTTGTACCTAGGATGTGGGGATTTTCAGCTGAAAATTTAATTCTAGTGGCAATTCCATGTTTTATCTTTATGGGGATAATGATGGAAAGGAGTGGAATTGCTAATGACCTTTTATTTACAACGCAGGTTTTACTCAGAAAAGTTAATGGTGGTTTGGCTATGGCTGTAACAGTTATGGGTACAGTTCTTGCCGCTATGACTGGAATTATTGGGGCATCTGTAACTATGATGACAGCTTTAGCTTTACCTACAATGTTAAAGCAAAAATATAGTCCTGCACTTGCGACTGGCGTAATTGCTGCCTCAGGTACATTAGGAATTTTAATTCCACCAAGTATTATGTTAATTATTATGGCCGATATTATGCAGGTCTCTGTTGGTAATTTGTTTATGGCTTGTGTTACTCCAGGTTTAATATTAGCTGCACTCTATATGATTTTCATTTATGGTTGGGCTACAGTAGATAAAAATGTTGCGCCACCTCTCCCAGAAGATGCATTTGATGTAAAAGGTGGAGAACTTCCAATGATGATATTAAAAGCTTTTTTACCACCAGTGATTTTAATTGCTCTAATCAAAGGATCAATATTGTTAGGTTGGGCGACACCAAGTGAAGCCGGCGCTGTTGGTGCTTTTGGAGCAAGTTTTTTAGCTATTATTGCTGGTAAATTAAACTATAAAATGTTTAAAGGCGTTCTTCATTCTTCTGGTTTGACCATTGCAATGGTGTTTATGATAATTTTATCTGCGACTTGTTTTGCCTATGTATTTAGATCTTTAGGTGGAGACTATATTGTTGAAGATTTAATAGCTGAGGCAGGATTGGGGTCATGGGGTTTATTGTTTCTATTAATGGGGATGACATTTTTGTTAGGATTTTTTCTCGATTGGGTTGAAATCACATTAATAATTCTTCCTATATTTGCACCATTGGTTGCAAATTTAGATTTTGGTGATCATGTGACAACGGAAACTGGTTATGAAGGAAGAACAGACACATTGGTTTGGTTTTTGGTTTTAATGGCGATAAATCTACAAACATCTTTTCTTACACCTCCATTTGGATTTGCTTTGTTTTATTTAAAAGGTGTTGCACCGCCAGAAGTTAAAACTGTAGATATTTATAGAGGTGTTATTCCTTTTGTAATTATACAGCTTATAGGTCTAGGATTGGTTATCTACGATCCTGATGTAGCGTTAACCTTATCAAAATTTTAACAATAATACCGAGCTTGATGCTCGGTATTTTTTTTAAGAGTTATCTATGGATAAAATTGGTATTTGTGGTGGNGGATTAATTGGTGCTAGTTGGGCNCTTGGNTTTTCNAGTANTAAATATAANGTNTTTGTNNATGATANNANNANAAANGTTAGAGANNAATTTTTNNANANTNTNAAAAGTCTTNATGAAGATTTNTCNATNNTTAAANANATAAGCTTTNATGAAATNNAATCNAANATNNTNNTNTGNNACNCNATTGAAGAAATNTGTANAGATNCNACTNTNATNCAAGAAAGCATNATTGAANANTTAGAANNNAAANAANNNATTTTTATNGAACTNGAAAAATTTTCAAATAAAGAAACTATTTTAGCNTCNTCNTCNTCNTATTTNTTNCCTTCTNAAATTNGNAGTNAAATTANNCANAANNATAGATGNATNGTTGCNCATCCAGCNTTNCCACCNCACGTTGTNCCTTTTGTNGAAATTTGNCCNAGTNAANAAACNTCAGANNTTACAATNNANAAAGCNAAAAAAATATATAAAAGNGCNGAATATATTCCAATTNTATTAAANAAAGAAATTGANGGTTTTGTNTTAAANAGNCTTCAAGGAGCACTNNTNAATGAAGCNGTNAGACTTCANGAAGANGGGTATGCTTCAATTGAAGATATTGATGTATCATTGAAACATGCCTTAGGAATTAGATGGGCTTTTTTAGGTCCATTTGAAATAATGGATTTAAATGCTCCTGGTGGAATAAAAGATTCTTTTACACGTTATAGACCTGGAATAAAAAATCTAGCAGAACAACAGAATAGTATTCCTGATTATTCTGATAATTACATATTAAAATTAGAAAAAGAGCAAAGACTAAGATTGAAATCTTCTGACAGAGATAATAGAATTAAAAAAAGAAATAAATTAATTGCCTTAGTAAGGAAACTTAAACTTGAAAATGGAGAGTAAGAGATGAAAAAGAAAGTAATTATTAGTTGTGCTGTAACAGGTGCTATTCATACACCTTCTATGTCAGAGCACCTTCCTGTAACCGCTGATGAAGTTATTGAACATTCTCTAGAGGCTCATAAAGCTGGTGCAGCTATTTTGCATCTTCATGCAAGGGATGAGGTGGATGGTCACCCTACTCAGGATCCGGTAGAATTTGACAAGTTTTTGCCAACAATCCATAAAGAATGTAATGCGGTCATAAACATAACGACTGGAGGTGGCCCGCAGATGACTGTTGAAGAGAGGATGCAACCATGTATGCATTTTAAGCCTGAATTAGCATCTTTAAATATGGGAACAATGAATTTTGGTTTATTCCCAATGTTGAAAAGACATAATCAATTTCAGCATAAATGGGAAACAGAAATGTTGGAAAAAAGTAAACATTCTTTATTTAAAAATACATTTCAAGATATCGAAAATATAATGACCTTAGGTTACGAGAATGGAACTCGTTTTGAGTTTGAATGTTATGATGTTGGGCACATATATAATCTTCATCATTACCACAGAGAAGGGATGCTTAAAGGTCCATATTTTATACAATTTGTAATGGGTATCATGGGTGGAATTGGAGCCGATACTGACAATCTTTTGCATATGAAAAAAACAGCTGATAAATTATTTGGTGATAATTATGAATGGTCTGTTGTTGGTGCTGGAGCTTCTCAAATGAGGATGAATGCAACAGGTGCATCTTTAGGATCTCATGTTAGGGTAGGACTCGAAGATTCGTTATGGGATGGTCCAGGCAAGTTAGCTAAAAAAAATGCAGATCAAGTAAAAAGAGTGAGAGATATTCTTGAAGGCCTCTCATTAGAAGTTGCTACATCCGATGAAGCAAGGCAGATGCTCAACCTCAAAGGAAAAGATAAAACAAATATAGTTTAAATATGGATTATCATAATCTTTTACAAAATAAGACTGCATTAATTACTGCGGGAGCTGACGGAATTGGTTATGCAGTTGCAAAAAAATTTGAAGAAGCAGGAGCTAAGGTTTTTGTGTGCGATATTAATCAAAATGCTGTAGATATGATTAATAAAAAACACAAAAATATTAAAGCAATTTTTTGTGATTTGCGTCAAACTCAAATGATTTCTTCAATGGTAGAAAGTGCATTTGATTTTTTAGGTCATTTAAACATTATAGTTAACAATGCAGGAATAGCAGGGGAAACAGCTGGTGTTGGAGAGCAGTCTCTTGGTGGATGGCAAGAATGTCTTCAGGTTAATTTAACAAGCCACTTTGAAACAATGAGAGTAGCTGTCCCAAGAATGGAAGATGGTGGAGCAATCCTTTCTGTTGCATCTGTTGCGGGTAGGGTTGGATTTGCTTATAGATTACCTTATGCTGCCACTAAATGGGGTGTAATTGGGATGGCGAAAAGTTTGGCTGTTGAACTAGGTCCTCGAGGTATTAGAGTGAATGCACTTTTACCAGGCATTGTTCAAGGTGACCGACAAGACCAAGTGATTGAAGCTAAATCTAAAGTGAGAGGTATTTCTTTCAAAGAAATGAAGGATGAAATTTTATCAGCAGCCTCTTTAGGACGTTTTGTTACTTATGAGGATTTAGCAGAGCAGGCTTATTTTCTTTGTAGTGATTTAGGTAAAAATGTTTCAGGCCAAGCTATTAGTGTGTGTGGAAACATAGAAAAAGCTAATTAATTATAGTTTTTCTATTTCTGTCAAAAAAGGTAATAGGTAAGAAAAAAATAACTTTGGATTTTCGGACATAGGAAAATGACCAATATCTGGCATTATTTTGTATTTCGAACCTTTTATTCTTTTTGCGGTTTCAATAGTTCTTTCCGGTGTACAAGAACAGTCATATTCCCCAGAAAGCAAATAGACAGGGCATTTTTTAGTATTAATAAGATGAGAGGACTTTTCAAAGTTTCCATCTTCCCAATAAAAATATAAGTCACCTTTGAATACTCCAGGTCCACCTTGCTTATAGTGCCATAGAATTTCATCTCTATTTTTTTTAATTGTTTGAGGAGCAATTTGTGATGAAACGTATGCTGCTTGAATTTCACCCCCATGAACGTCGGGTCTATTAAGCCAAGATAGATCATAATAAGGTTCAAGTTTATCAGCACCCTCTAGAGCAATAACAGCTTTAAATAAATTTGAGTGTTTCAAGGCTAAATGTAAAGCTATCCTTCCTCCCATAGAACAACCAATAACTACTGGATTTAAAATTTTCAGAGCTTTGCAAAAATTAACAATTATATCCATATAAGATTTTGTAGTTAATTTGTACTCATTTTCCAGATGATTGGCAGGTGGATCTGATTTTCCATGCCACGGTAAATCAAAAGCAATAACTCTATACTTTGATGTTATTTCTTTATTGTTTAGCAAATGTCTAAATTGCCTAGAATCTGATCCTGCAGTATGTAAACATATTAAAGGAATTCCATTTCCATTTTCTTCAAAAAAAATTCTATTGATTTGGTTGTTAACTTTTAGGCTTAAATACTTGCCATGAATTTTTTCAATATTTGAATAAGTCATCTATTTGCTCTGTTGGATGCTATTAAGTCTTTGAAGTATTGAAGGTTTTGCATCAATGGTTTTAAGTCACCATCTAATTTAACCAATTTTTTTGAAAGCATTGCAAATAAATCATGAAAATCCCTTGGAGGAATTTTTAACCAATGTTTCTGCCAATTTTTTAAAGATGATGATATCTTGAATATTCCAAATTCAGTATCAACTTTTTTTTGATAAATTGAATTAATTTTCCCATCAATAATTTTAACTATAAATTCTTTTTCATCTACTCCAAGAACAAAAGTTAAATTTATCCATTTACCTCTTTCAATTAAAATTGTATTATTATTAACTTTATTTTTTATATTTTGAATTACCTTCATAGTTAAAAGATAGAGCAAAACTAAGGTTTTAAAAATAAAATTTTTTGTTTAAGATTTAGTATATGGAGGATAAACATGTTTAATATTGACAATTTTCTTCACAAGGATGCTTTACCAGCTTCTTCTGAGTGGGTAGGCTTTCCCAGTTATAATTTTATTGGTGGACATAATGACGAAGATTTAGTTCCAATTGAGAGATTAGAAGAAGCTTCAAAAAAAGTTATTTTAAATTATGGTCATACTCTTGGAAAATATAATTATACTGGCCCACTTGGATACTTGCCTTTAAGAAAATTTATAATAAAAAAGCTTTTAAGTGGTGCATCAATGAAGTGTTCTGAGCATGAAATTTTAATAGTTTCAGGTTCTTTGCAGGCTTTAGATTTAGTGAATGAAACATTTCTAAAACCAGGAGATACTGTGATTATTGAAGAAGGTTCGTATGGAGGTGTTTTTTCAAGACTGGAAAGATTAGGAGTTAATATTAGAGGAATACCTGTTGAAGATGATGGAATGGACATTGATTTACTATCTAAATGTTTAGAAGATTTGAAAGCAATTAATATTTTTCCAAGATATATTTATACAATACCAACTATTCAAAACCCTACTGGTACAATAATGTCTAAGGAAAAACGAATTAAATTAATAGAGTTAGCTAAAAGTTATGATGTTCCAATTTTTGAAGATGATTGCTATGCAGATTTAATTTGGGGTGAAGAAAGACCACCTTCTATAAGAGCATTGGATGATTCGAAAAGGGTTATTTATTGTGGGTCTTTTTCAAAATCAATTGCTCCTGGTTTTAGGTTAGGTTATTTGGTAGCAGATTGGCCTATATTATCTAGAGTTTTGCCTTATAAAACTGATGCAGGCACAGGAGGTTTAGAGCAAATGGTTCTTTCTGAGTTTTGTGAAAATCATTTCTTTGATCACCTCACTAAACTAAACCAAAAACTAAAGTCAAAGGCTGAAATAATGTGTGAAGCTTTGGACAAATATTTTGGTAATACTGTAGAGTATAAAAAACCAATTGGTGGTATTTATGTTTGGATTAAAATGCCTGATGGAGTGGATACTTCAAAACTATATAAAATTGCCTTACAAGATGGTGTTGCAATAAATCCAGGTGTTGAATGGTCAATGGATAAAAATAACAAACAAAAAATGCGACTTTGTTTTGCCAATCCAACTAAAAAAGAGATTGACCAAGGTATAAAAAGGCTTGCAGAAGTATGTCAAAAAGAATTTGGCGTTCCAGTTAGTATTGCCAATGTCAATTGATTGGTAAAGGTTGTTTAGTTTTTACACTACCTAATGCAAAATTAGTCTCAATAGAAGCAATTCCTTTGATTTTAGTTAGTTCTTCACGCATAAATTTTTCATATGTTTTTAAGCTTTGAGAAACTACTCTTAATAAATAGTCTCTATTTCCTGTTACAAGCCAGCAATCAACGACTTGAGAAAGTAGATTTATACCTTGTTCAAAGGTTTTAAGCGTAGCGTCTGTTTGATTTTCTAGTCTAACAAAAACAAAAGCTATTATGGGTAATCCAAATAGTTCCTCATTCACAATTGCAGTATATCCAGAAATCACTCCTTTTTTTTCTAGGTTTTTTATTCTTCTTAGGCATGGAGATGGTGACAAACCAACTTTGTCAGCAATCTGAAAATTTGATAATCTTCCATTTTTTTGTAGTTCAAAAATTATTTTTTTATCAATTTTATCCATTTTAAAATTATAAACTAATATATACTACTTTAGTAGTAGAATATATTGATATATAAAAAATATATACCATATTTGATCATTAATTTTAATTATTAAATGATATCATTATTAAGTGGATAAATTTAAAATATTAAAAGAAATTGAACAAAAGGTATTATGGTTATCTTGTTGGATGATACACAATGCTAATCATGTTAGAGAAAATTTTGACGGAATAAAAGTTGGAGGACATCAAGCAAGTTGTGCTTCTATGGTTTCCATGATGGTTTCTTTATACTTTGATGTTTTAAAACCTGAAGATCGAGTTGCTGTAAAACCTCACGCAAGTCCAGTATTTCATGCAATACAGTATTTAGCAGGATTACAAAAATTAGAAAAAATACAAAACTTTAGAGGTTATAATGGTGCACAATCTTATCCATCGAGAACTAAGGATATTGATGATGTAGATATTTCAACTGGTTCAGTTGGCCTTGGTGTTGCAATGACAAGCTTTCTCTCTCTTACCCAAGATTATATTAGAAAGAAAAAATTTAATAAATATCAAAAAAAAGGAAGAATGATTGCATTAGTTGGTGATGCAGAACTCGATGAAGGAAATATATATGAATGTCTGCAAGAAGGGTGGAAACATGATTTAAGAAATGTTTGGTGGATTATAGATTACAATAGACAATCTTTAGACGGTGTTGTTCATGAGGGGTTATGGGAAAAGATTGATTCTGTCTTTAAGTCTTTTGGATGGAATGTTGTTGTAATTAAGTATGGTGAGTTACAATTAAACGCATTTAAAGAGCCTGGTGGAGAAAAATTAAAAGAATGGATAGATAATTGTCCAAATCAACTTTATTCAGCATTAATTTTTGAGGGTGGTAAAGCAATTAAAGAAAGAATATTAGATGATATTGGTGATCAAGGAAATATTTCTAAACTCCTTGATAATCGGACAGATGACGAATTTTTAGAATTGATGGGAAATTTAGGTGGACATTGTATTAAATCACTAAAAAATGCTTTTGATCAAATTAAAGATGACAAGCCTACTGCATTTTTGGCCTACACAATTAAGGGATGGGGGACACCTCTTGCAGGTCATAAAGATAATCATGCAGGTTTAATGACTAAATCCCAGATGAATGACTTCAAATACAAAATGAAAATTAATGAAGGAAATGAATGGAATAATTTTTCAAAAGAGAGTAAAGATATTCACAATTTTGTAGTTAATAATTCATTTCAAAAAGCAGGATTAAGAAAATTTAAATCTGAAAAAATTTCTGTAGATAAGTTAAAACCACTTAATGAAACAAAAAGCTCTACACAAAATGCATTTGGTAAATTATTAGATCAGTACTCAAGGTTAAATAGTGAATTTTCAAATAGAATATTAACAACATCTCCTGATGTTTCTGTGTCTACGAATTTAGGGGCTTGGGTAAATAGAGTTGGACTATTTAGCAGAGAAGAAAGTCAAGATACATTTAAAAATAGACAAATTCCATCTGTTCAAAAATGGGAATTTTCTCCTGAAGGTCAGCATGTTGAATTAGGTATAGCTGAAATGAATTTATTTCTAATGCTAAGTTCTGCTGGTTTATCACATGAATTTTTTGGTGAAAGATTGTTTCCAATTGGAACAGTGTATGACCCTTTTATATCTAGAGGTTTAGACGCATTAAACTATGCATGTTATCAAAATGCTAGATTTTTGTTAGTAGCGACACCATCTGGGATAACTTTGGCTCCTGAAGGGGGCGCACATCAATCCGTAGGAACACCTTTAATTGGAATTGGTCAACCTGGATTGATAAGTTATGAACCTGCGTTTGTAGATGAGTTGCAGATAATTTTAAATCATAGTTTTAATTATTTACAGGATGAAGAAAATGGTGGTTCTGTCTATTTAAGATTAAGTACAAAATCGTTAGATCAACCTAATAGAAATTTAAGTCATGAAGAAATTGAAAATGTTGTGAGAGGTGGTTATTGGTTAAGAAAACCTGGTCCGAGTCCAAACTTTATTATTGCTTACCAAGGAGTGGTAGCAGAAGAAGTTATTAGAGCATCAATTGTTTTAGGAGAGAAAGATAGAGACTTAGGTATTTTATCAATTACATCATCAGATCTATTATTTTCAGACTGGAAAAAATATAATCATCATAATAATGATTCGAAAAGTTCTTCTCATATAAAAAATTTGTTTCAGGGTTTACCAAGTGATTGCAAAATAATAACCTTAATAGATGGACATCCTCTAACATTGTCGTGGTTGTCGGGTGTAAATGGAAATTCCTTAAAACCATTGGGTGTTGATGAATTTGGACAGACAGGAAACTCTTTTGAACTATACGAGCATTTTGGTATAGATAGTAGAAATCTTATAAAAACTGCTACAAAATAGATAATTTGATGGTATCTTCCCCAATGATTTGATAGATTTTATATGGAGGATCTCATGAAATCATTTCAAGTTACAGAATTTGGAAAGCCTTTAGAATTGAAAGTCTATGAGATTCCAATTCCAAAAAATCATGAATTGTTGGTAAGAATAATGGCGTGTGGTGTTTGTCATAGCGATCTCCATTTAACGGATGGGTTTTTTAATTTAGGAAATGGAAAAAAAATAACTCTTGCTGATAGAGGAACAAAATTACCTTTTACACCTGGTCACGAAATAACTGGTGAAGTGATATCAGTTGGAGAAAAAGTAAAAAATGTAAATGTTGGTGATAAAGGAATAGTTTTTCCTTGGATAGGCTGTCAAGCATGCGATGCTTGTAAGAAAGGTAATGAAACATTATGTGAAGCCCCAAAATATTTAGGGGCAAGATTAAATGGAGGCTATTCTACACATATTTTAGTTCCACATGAAAGATATCTAGTTCCTTATGGTAAACTTAATCCATTTCAAGCGGCGCCTTATGCGTGTTCAGGATTAACTGCATATAGTGCATTAAACAAAATTCCTAAAATATCAAATGATGAATTTATTGTAGTTATTGGTGCTGGTGGTGTAGGGACAAATGGTATTTTATTGTCACCATATATTCATGATGCACAAATTATAGCAGTTGATACAGATCCAGTCAAAAGAGATATTGCTATAATTAACGGTGCTAAACACTGTTTTGCTCCAGAAGAAATGTTAGAAAAATTAAATCAGTTTAATGGTAAAATTGCTGGAGTTATTGACTTTGTTGGAAATGAAAAAACTTCAAATTTAGCTTTAACAATTATTAAAAAAGGCGGAACAATTGTAATTGTTGGACTATATGGAGGTTCTTTACCAATTTCATTACCACTAATACCTATGAGATCAATCAACATTAGAGGTTCTTACGTTGGAGAATTGAGAGAGCTCAAAGAACTAGTTGAATTAATAAATTCAAAAAATGTAGAATTAATTAAAGTTACTAAGCAAAAACTTAATACTGCAAATGACGCCATGAAAAAACTTAGAAATGGAGATGTAGATGGAAGAATTGTCTTGGAGCCATAATTATGACTGAAAAAAAAAATATAGGCCATAATCATGATGATCATCACAATCATAGTTTATTACCTGAAGAACCAGAATTAAGGGTTAGAGCTATTGAGACACTTCTGTTAAATAAAGGTATTATAAACTCTAATACACTTAACGAATTAATAGACACTTATGAAAATAAAATTGGGCCAAGAAATGGAGCTAAAGTAGTTGCCAAAGCTTGGGTAGATCAAGATTATAAAAAGAGACTTTTAGAAAATTCTACTAAAGCAATTGAAGAACTTAGTTATACAGGAAGACAAGGAGAACACATGGTTGTTGTTGAAAACACACCAAAGGTTCATAACGTTGTAGTTTGTACATTATGTAGTTGTTATCCATGGCCTGTATTAGGTATTCCACCTACATGGTACAAATCAGACGAGTATAGATCAAGAACAGTAAGAGAACCAAGAAAGATTTTACAAGAATTTGGTTTAGAATTGGATTTAAATATACAAGTCAAAGTTTGGGATTCAACTTCAGAAATGAGGTATTTAGTTTTACCAATGAGACCAGCCGGAACAGAACTCTTAACAGAAAGTGAACTAGAAAGTCTTGTTACTCGTAACTCAATGATTGGAACAGGGTTGCCGGAGATGCCAAAGTGACTAGAATTCATGACATGGGAGGAAGATTCGGAGATGGCCCAATTCCATTAAAAAAAATTGAAGGAAAGATAGTTGACGATGAGCCTGTGTTTAAAAAACATTGGCATGCAAAAGCTTTTGCGATTACTGTTGCATCTGCTTCAGTAGGAAAGTGGAGTATAGATAAAAGTAGATTCTTTAGAGAGTCACTTCCTCCAAAAGATTATGCTAAATTTGATTATTACGAAAAATGGTCTTCTGCACTAATAAACCTTTTGGTAGAAAGAGGATTAATTAATAAAAATGATCTAATTGAAATTACAAAAAAAGTAAAAGAAAATAATTTAAAAATTAGCCAAGGTACAAACGAGCATCCGGATGTACTAAAGGCAAAAGATGTTGCAATCACTTTAGGAAGAGGTGGTCCTTCAGCAAGAGAGGTTCAAAATTCTCCAATTTTTAAGATTGGTCAAGAAGTAAGAACAATAAATTATAGCCCTAACAAAAATGTAATTGGAGGTCATACAAGGTTACCGATTTATGCTAGAGGAAAAAAAGGAAAAGTAATCCTATATCACAAAGGTCATGTTTTACCCGATGCTAGTGCTCATGATTTAGGAGACTTTCCGGAACATCTTTACACTGTTGAATTTTTATCCACTGAATTGTGGGGTGATAAAGATGGTAATAAAAAAGATACTATTTGTATTGATTTGTGGGAAAGTTACTTAATATGATAGATCAAAATAATTTTGACTTTAAATCATTTGAAAAACCATGGCATGGTCAGATTTTTGCTATAACGGTCTCTTTATCTGAAAATAAAGTTTTTAAATGGAGTGAATTTTCAAAATTATTAGCTGATCAAATTAAGATGGATAAGACCGAAAAACAAAATGGTGGGGATGATTATTTTTTTTCTTGGATAAAGGCACTAGAGAACTTAATAATTAAAAAAAATGTTGTGGATCAAACTAAATTAAATATTACTAAAAAAAAATGGAAAGATGCTTTTTTAACAACTCCACACGGTCATCCTGTGGAAATTAATCTAAAGAAGAGGTAATTATGACAATTAAATGTAAGGCTGCAGTAATTAGAAAAAATGACTGCGAGAAGCCATATGCAAATAGTAAGCCTTTGTCTATTGAAGAAATTTCAATTGATAATCCAAGAGATAATGAAGTTCTTGTTAAAGTAAAAGGCGCAGGACTTTGTCATTCTGATTTGTCTGTAATAAATGGTTCCAGAATCATGCCACTTCCTCTTGTGATTGGTCATGAAGGGTCAGGTGAAGTCGTAGAGACTGGAAATGCAATCAATGATGTTAAAGTTGGAGACCATGTTGTTTTTCAATTTTCACCTAGCTGTGGAAGATGTAGAAGATGTCTTGAGGGAAGACCACAGGTATGTGAACTAGCAGCAGCTACAAAAGGTAAAGGTGAATTAATGTCTGGTGGGAGTAGATTAAAATCTTTAGATGGAGAAAGATTAAGTCATCATACTGGGATTTCTTGTATGTCTGAGTATGCAGTAGTAGACAGAGGATCTGTTGTAGTAATTGAAAAGTCAATCTCATTAGATGATGCTGCATTGTTTGGTTGTGCTGTAATGACAGGAGTAGGCGCGGTTATAAACACTGCTAGAATAAGAAGCGGAGATTCGGTCGCGATCTTGGGGTTAGGTGGAGTTGGTTTAAATGGAATTATGGGTGCAAAGCTTGGTGGTGCAGAAACAATTATAGGAATAGATATTGATGAAACCAAATTTTCAAAAGCAATAGAATTAGGAGCAACTCATTGTATGAACCCAAAGAAAGATAACTTTGTTGAAGAAGTAATAGATACAACAAATGGAGGGGTTGATTTTGCTATCGACCTTGCAGGTGTAATGTCTGCAATGGATTCTGCTTATAAAATAATTAGGTATGGTGGTGCAGTCGTAACCGCTGGATTAACTCCGGTAAATACTCAATTTAGTTTTAATCATAGTGATTTAGTAGCTCAGGAGAAATCTATTTTGGGAAGCTATATGGGATCATGTGTGCCTGTAAGAGATGTTCCTAGATTTTTAAATTTATTTAAGCAAGGAAGATTACCTGTAGAGAAATTAATAGATGATAAAATAAGCTTTGATCAATTAAATGAAGGGTTTGACAAATTAGATTCTGGAAAAGTCATCAGGCAGATACTTGTACTATAAGAGTTTATATCATTTTCCAATTTTTATAAAAAACACCTCGAGACTTTTTTAAAAGGAATCCAACTGTATTTAATAATGTCATTATAATTAAGTTTGAGTAGTTAGGTCTTACGATATCAATGAAAGCACAATACCTTAGATTATCTTCTTCATTAAAACTTTGATGTATTAAAGTATCATCAAAAATAAATAATGGGTCATTTTTCCAAATATTTACTGTACCGTCAGCTTCAATATATGAACCATTTTTTTTGACTTTATTAAAGTTGTATAGCAATCTATAGGTTAATCTTAATGGTCCAAAATGTCTTGAAGTTGATGTTTTTTCTTTAAATAAAGAGACACCTATAGTTTTTATATATTTAAAGTCTTTTGTAAAATCATCAATACTTTCATCTAAATTTTTTCCATACCATTTATAAAATAACATTGTTCTGTTATCTTCACTTTGACTAAATCTTTCTTCAATATATTTTTTATTTTGGTCAAATAATTTTTTAACCGTTTTAATTTCATTTTGAAACTCATCAGGAAAGTTTTCAATTTTGAATGAATGTAAGTTTCTATGACAAACTAAGTCAGAAAATAAATTTAGAGGAGAAATCAAAAAAGTTAGAATACCTTTTCCTAAGAAGTATTCCTTTAATAGTTTTAAATCCATTGTTTTGTGTCTTGATACATCTATTAAACCGCAGATAATCCAAAAAGGAATTATTGCAAAAAAGCCAATAATTGCATGAAAAAAAATAAATGAAAAAATTAATACCAGAAGTAAGAAAAATTTAAGAGCAATATACATTTTAAAAATAATTAGTTATTTTATGTTAATATTCATTTATCCTAATATAAAGTATATTTCAAGGAGTTACTTATGCCAAGTTTTGATATAGTTAGTAAAGTTGATTCACCTTCTGTTGATAATGGTATAAATGGTGTAACAAAAGAAATCACCACCAGATATGATTTTAAAGGTAGTTCTTGTCGAATTGAAAGAAATGGCGATGAAATTACTATCAATGCTGACGATGAATTAAAAAGAAAACAGATGGAAGAATTATTAATTACTCATTTGACAAGAAAAGGAATTGACACAAATTGTCTAGAATTTCAAAAATCAGAGGCTTCATCTGGTAATACAATTAGACAAAATGTTTTGGTAAAACAGGGAATAGAAAGAGAAATTGCCCAAAAGATTATTAAGGAAATTAAAAGCTCTAAAAGCAAAGTTCAAGCATCCGTACAAGGTGATGAACTTAGAATTACTGGCAAAAAAAGAGATGACCTTCAAGCCATTATTCAACTTGTAAAAAACATGTCTATTAAATTTCCATTACAATATATAAATTTTAGAGATTAGTTAATGATTATGTCAGCCCTACGATCTCTTTTCTTCCAAGAATTATTTTCAATTGATTGGTAGAAGAGTGCTAACTGTTGATTAAATAAGGCTGGTTCTTCAAGGTTAATTGTATGGCCTGTCTTAGGCAGGACAAAAAGTCCAGAAGATGAAATCGTTCTTTTTAAATAAATTCCAACTTCTATGCACATATCATCTTCATCTCCATTAATAATTAAAGATGGAGTTTCAATTTTTGCAATTTGATTAGTTAGATTATATAAATTGGGACGTTTACTTTGAACACCTAAAAGTGTATTCGTTGAGCCTGTTTCATCATGAGCAATTAACATATCATTAAATTTTTTCCAGCCAGCATAATCCTTTTTTTGAAATTGAACTCTTGAAGGTCCAAGAGCATATTCAGAACCTACAATTTTCATTCCTCTATTAATTATATCCTTTGCTGTATTTTCTGATACCTTTGAAAAACCTTCATTATTTTCACTATTTTTTGGTTTTGCCCCATATCCACAACCGGCAATACAAAGACTTAATGCTTGATTAGGACAATTGATCCCAAAATGAAGTGTTGCAAATCCACCCATTGATAAACCAACAATATGAGCCCTTTTAAGATCGAGGCCTACTATTATGTCCCTAATATCTTGCCATGCTCTTTCCTGACTATACATATTAACATCATTGGGTACATCTGATGGGGTGTATCCACGAGCTGAATAAGTTATACATGTAAAGTTACGAGAGAAATAATTAACTTGTGGTTCCCAACTTCTATGATCACCCGCAAACTCATGAACAAAAACTATAGGTATACCAGAGCCATTTTTTTCGTAATATAAATTTATTCCATCTGATGTTTTTACATATGGCATATTTTCCTCCAATATTAGAATTATAGTTGAAAAAAATTGGATTGGCAGTAACAATAAATTAAAAAAATAACTAATATGACAGTCATTCAAATTTTAACAGCTGAATTACCAGCTATAATTCTAACCCTTAAACTATCAATTATTACTTGTTTTTATTTATTTTTAATTGGAACACCATTAGCTCTTTTTCTTGCATATAAAAAAAATAAATTTAACACATTCTTAGAGAGTATATTGACATTACCTCTTGTTTTACCATCAACTGTGATTGGCTTTTATCTTTTAGTTTTTTTTAATCCTGAAACATTTTTAGGAAAGTTTTTTATTTTATTAACCGGTGAACAATTAGCGTTTACTTTTCAGGGTTTGGTATTAGCTTCGATAATTTATTCCTTACCTTTCTGGATACAACCCTTACAAAACTCTATTGAAAAAGTGGATAAGAGATTAATTCAAGCATGTCTAAATATGGGTTCTAGTAAATTAAGTATATTTTATGAGGTATTATTGCCATTATGTAAGAAAGGTTTTTTAACATCTTTTATATTATCATTTGCCCACACTATTGGTGAATTTGGAATAGTACTTATGGTAGGTGGAAATATAGATGGAAAAACAAGAGTTTTATCAATTTCAATATATGACAATGTTGAACAATTAAGTTATCAAAATGCACATGTTTTATCATTATTTCTTATACTATTTTCAACTTCAGTTTTGTTTATAATTTATTTTATAAATAATAAAAATACTATTGGGCTTAAGTCATGAAATCTTTAAGTGTTGAAATACATGGAGAATTTTCTAAATTATCATTTGATTTCAAACACGAATTCGATAATGGGATTACAACTTTATTAGGCCATATTGGATCTGGAAAATCTACTATAGTTAACTCAATCTCAGGTTTTAATAAAGAATTAAAAAGTTTGGTTAATATCAATGGAAGCTTTTTTAATTCTCTTATTTCTGCCAAAACAAATGCAAGACCAATTTCCGTAATGTTTCAAGATACAAGATTATTGCCACATTTGACTGTAAAAGAAAATATTTTATTTGCATTAAAAAAATCAAAAGTAAAAAAGACTATTTCTAAAGGCCTTAATATCGAAAATGTGATTGAGGCATTAAATATAAATCATTTATTAAACAAATTTCCTGATCAATTATCTGGGGGTCAGCAACAATTGGTTAATTTATGTAGGACCTTAGCGATTAAATCTGATTTTATAATTCTTGATGAACCAATGTCATCATTAGATATTAAAAATAAATCTGTTGTTCTTTCACTTCTAAAACAGATTAATCAACATTACAAAATACCAATTTTAATAATTTCACATTCAGTTGAAGAAATAGCTCAAATTTCTGATAAAGTAATCATTATAGAAAAAGGAAAAAAAATCTATTATGGTAATTTGTCACAAATTTTTTTAAAAAAAGAATTTACAAATATTTTTGGTAAATTTGAAAGTAGTTCAATTTTAGAGGGAGTGATTTGTGATAAAAACCTTTTTCTTAATATAACAAAAATTATGATTAATGACTTTGAAGTAATTCTACCTGGAGATTTCAAAAAAATTGGTGAAAAGGTTAGAGTCAGAATAAGAGCAAGAGACGTATTAGTAAGCAAAAAATTAAATTCAAATAATATCATTGAGAATCAGTTAATGGGTACAGTTACGGAAATTACAGATGAAGAAGGCACAGCTTTTTCGGAATTAATTGTTAGAATTGGAGAAAATAGAAATACTCAACTTCTTTTAGCACGAATAACAAAGTATCAATCAAAAAAACTTAAAATTGATAAAAATGATAAAATATATGTTTCAGTTAAATCTACATCTTTTGATAGGCAAGCAATTATTTGAAAATTATACTTTTTCTAAAATAACTGCNGAGCCTTGTCCTACTCCAACACACATAGTACACAAGGCGTATTTANAATTATATAATTCTAACTCTTTACTTGCTGATAAAATTAATCTTGTTCCAGACATTCCCAAAGGATGACCATAAGCAATGGCTCCTCCATTTGGNTTAACTCTATTATCATTATCNTNAATCCCTAATTCTCTTGTACATGCTAAAACTTGAGCGGCAAAAGCCTCATTAATTTCAATAGTATCAATTTGATCTATTTTAAGTTTTGATTTTTTTAAAACTTTTTCAGTCGCAGATACAGGTCCCATTCCCATTANTCTTGGTTCAACACCNGAACTTGTAGCATTTACAATTCTAGCAATAGGTTTTAAATTATTTCTCTTAATAGCTTCTTCACTTGCTACTATTAATGCNGCAGCACCATCATTAACTCCGCTTGAATTACCCGCAGTTATTGAGCCATTTNTTTTAAATGGTGTTGGTAATGAGGAGAGTTTTTCTAAATCNGTTTTCCTNGGGTGCTCATCTTTATTTATTATAAGATCATCTTTTCTTTTTTGTTTNATTGTTACAGAAACNATTTCTTTTGAAATTCTACCATTTTCAATAGATTTAGCTGCTTTGCTCTGGCTTCTATATGCATAAAGATCTTGGTCATCTCTNGTGATTTGAAATTTTTCAGCNACATTTTCAGCAGTTTCAGGCATAGANTCTATNCCATATTTTTCTTCCATTACTGGATTTACAAATCTCCAGCCAATTGTNGTATCATATATTTCTGCTTTTCTAGAAAAAGCAGTACCTGACTTTGGAATTACAAATGGAGCTCTGCTCATGCTTTCTGCTCCTCCTGCAATTATAAAATTACCTTCATCAGCTTTAATCATTCTTGAGCCAGCTACAATAGCCTCCATTCCAGATGCACATAATCTATTTAAAGTTATACCTGGAATAGTTTCAGGAAAGCCAGCAAGTAATAGAGCCATTCGTGCAATATTTCTATTATCTTCACCTGCTTGATTAGCATTACCAAAAAACACTTCATCCAAACTTTCCCAATCAACGTGCGTTAAAAGATCNTTAATTTTTNTTAGTGGGATAGCAGCCAAATCATCAGTTCTGATAGATGACAATTGGCCACCAAATCTTCCTATTGGAGTTCTAATCCCTTCACAAATAAATGCTTCTTTCATATTATTCCTTTAATTTTTAAAATTTGTAATAAGAGGAGAATCTGATGGTTCCCACACTTTGTATTTTTTCATAATATCATCAAATTCTTGACTTTCTACTATAAATGAAAACCAATNATTTAAATAAGATAAATTTAAGTGATTAAACCATAATTGATCTACGTTNCGATATTGTCTTATAAACGGAAATATACAAAAATCCAAAAAANTAAGTTTATCTGTTAATAGAAATTTTGATAAACTTAACTTTTTATTAAGTAACTTGAGAAATTTAATATTTTTGTTTCGATAGAAATTAGGATCAACATTTTCATATCTTGTTGGATATTTATAACGATCTAAATTATGTTTAAATTCAGTATCACAGAATTTTAAAAAATTATAATTATCAATTTTCTTCAATTCATTTAAATTTTTATTAAATTTTAACGCCCAAAAAACAATATCCAAACTTTCTTGAATTGTAGTATTATCTGTTTGAATTAGAATAGGAACAGTTCCNTCATTTGAAAACTTAAGAAAATCTTNAGGTTTTTTTTTNAANATAACTTCTCTTAATTCAATTTTTATTTGTGATATTCTTATTGAAAAACGAGCTCTCATGGCGTAAGGGCAGCGCCTGAAGGANTATAATATTGGGTGTTTTAAAAGCACCATAATATCTAAAGATATTCTAAATCTTAAAGTAATTAAATAATAAAATAATTTTATCTATTGAATTTTTTGTTCATCATTGTCACTTTTTAAAAACTTATTTAAGTGACCCTTTTGACTAAGTTGATAAATAGTATTCCAAAGTGATGGGGGATAATTTTCTCTTATGTTTTTAATCATGTGTAAAATATGCTTTTCAGTAAACTGAGTGCTTTTGTTNTTGTTTTTTATTTTTTCAAATGGAAAAGGTATAATTTGTGCCATAATTTACTCCGATNNNANAGTTCTGCAATTTACTTGCCGAAATTTAAAATAATNTTTTTTTTTTAATTTTTTTGTAACGTTTACATGTGTTATACAACATTTATGAAAAATTCTAACTTTTTAAGATCTACAAAAATAGTTGCTACCCTTGGTCCATCGTCTAACTCTGAACAAAAAATAAAACAACTCATTTTATCAGGTGTAAATGTGTTTAGGTTAAATTTTAGCCATGGATCTCATCATGATCATTTAACAACAATTGAAATAATAAGGTATTTAGAAAATACATTAAAGGTTCAAATTGGTATTTTAGCTGACTTACAGGGGCCAAAATTTAGAATTGGTAATGTTAATGAAGATGTAACTTTAAAAGCAAATGAGATTTTTATTTTTGATAAAAACAAAGAAATAGGTTCTAATAAAAGAGCTTACTTAGGGCATAAGGAAATATATGATTCCATAAAAATTGGATCGCTTATTCTTGTTGATGATGGAAAATTAAAATTAAAAGTTTTATCAAAAAAAAATGATTTTATTAGAACAAAAGTTGTAATTGGAGGTAACCTATCAAGTAATAAGGGTGTTAATCTTCCTAATTTAATTCTAAATACAAAGCCTTTAACCGTTAAAGACAAAAAAGATCTAAAGTTTATTTTAGAAAATGAAGTAGATTGGATTGCTCTATCATTTGTACAAAAAATTGATGATGTTAAATACGTTAAAAAATTTATAAAAAATAAAAAACCTCTTATTTCAAAAATTGAAAAACCATCAGCACTCGATGATTTAAAACAAATTATTGAATTGTCTGATGGTATAATGGTTGCTAGAGGAGACTTAGGCGTTGAATTACCTCCAGCAAAGGTTCCAGGAATACAAAAAAATATAATTATGGCATGTAGAATAATTGGTAAACCTGTAATTGTTGCTACACAAATGCTTGAATCAATGATNAATACTCCTTTACCAACAAGGGCCGAAGCTTCTGATGTTGCTACTGCTGTTTTTGATGGTGCTGATGCTGTTATGTTGTCCGCTGAAACAGCNGTTGGAAAATATCCAATAGAAACGGTATATACAATGTCNAATATTNTAGAAGCAGCTGAAATNCATATTAAATTATATCCACACGATTCCCCAAAAACTTTAAAAAAAGAAAAATCTATTTATCATGCAGTATCAAATTCAGCNGTGAATTTAGCTGAAACTGTAAATGCTAAAGCAATTGTAGCATTTACGGCTTCAGGTAAAACAGCCTTAAGAATTAGTAGAGAACGTCCAGATTTACTTCTAATTGTTATGACTCCAGATAACAATGTTAGAAGAATGTTATCACTTGTTTGGGGCNCAAGGTCTTTTGTAAGTAAAGTCCAGGGTTATGAAGCAGCTATTAATGAAGCAAGGCAAACTATCATCTCCAATAAGTTGGCAAAAAATCAAGAAAATATCATTGTTGTTGCTGGAATGCCATTTGGTATAGCAGGAACTACTAATTCAATAAGAGTAGTTACTATTTAACTTTCTTCTTTCCAATAAAGGCTTCAACTATTTTATCTGGATTTAATGGCGGCTCACCGATTTCGATTTTTTCGACTACGTCCATACCAGTTTCAACTTGTCCCCAGGCAGTATATTGGCCTGTTAAATGACTACATCCATCAAAACATATAAAAAACTGACTATCTCCACTGTCAGGGTTCATTGATCTTGCCATGCCTACGGTTCCATAAATATACTCATAATCAGAAAACTCAGCCTTTAAATTTTTTCCAGAGCCTCCAGTTCCATTTCCTAATGGATCTCCAGTTTGTGCCATAAAACCTTCAATAACTCTGTGAAAAATGATACCATTATAAAAACCAGATGACACAAGTTCTTTAATTCTTTTCACATGATTTGGTGCTATTTTAGGCAAAGTTTTTATAATAATTGAACCTTTAGAGGTTTTTAGGGTTATAAAATTTGACTTTGTTGCTTTAACTGTTTTTGTTGACATAATAATAAATAATAAAATTGATAGTGTTTTTAAATTAAATTGAAAAAATTGTTTCATATTCAATTGATAAACTGAAGTAAAATAAAATCAACAATTTTTTAAATAAGAGCATCTATTTGTTCATCTGTTAAATTTCCTGGAACTATTGTTATAGGAATTCTACTAACAAAACTTGCATTCATAACAAAATTTATCAACGGTCCAGGATTCCCAGTTTCTACTGATGCACCTAATACAAGTACNGTTATTCTTTTTTCATTNTTAATTAATTTTATTAATTCATCTGAAGTATTACCTTTNTTTAAATAAGTNCTTGGCTTAGTTGTACCTAGATTTTCACAATAAGTACTTAATTCCAATAGAAGTTTTTTACTTTCTTGTTCTGCTTCTAGCTCCATTATATGGCTTACACCACCCCATAGTTGACCNTCTAAGGGTTCTATACATCTAAATAACGCAACTTCACCATCAGCTGTNGCGGCTCTTCTGGCAGCATAATATAATGCTTGATGCAATTCTGAAGAATTGTCTGCAACTACTAAAAAGATTCTTTTTTGTTGTTTTTTATTAGATNNTTTTTTCATAATTAAATTTTTCTAAAAATTAAATTTGTAACCCAACCAAAAAATAATGCTATTATAACAGCAATTATACCATATATTGCAGAAAATTTATGTGCTATGTTATATATTCTTGCACTTATTCCTGTTTTACTAATTCTAATCTTACTTGCTTCTTGAGAAATTAAATTACCCTTTCTATAATGCAATATTTGAACATTATAAATTCCAGTTGAAACATTAGATGGAAGAGTAAGGGTTTTTCGAAATAAGGTATTTTTGTTTAACCTTATCGAATTTTCTTCAATTTTCCAAAATTGTTTTTTTTTCATATTTCTCTTTAGTGCGTTATACCATTCTAAATATTTTTTTTTTGAATTTATTTTTGGGTTAATTAAGTTAAAATTATCAAAATTTAAACCTCTTTTTATAATTTCTTTTTGAGTAGTAATTTTTTCAATTTTTTTATTTGAAGCTATATAATAATATTTCGGGACATTTGAAAATTTAACACTGTCAGAGATCATCCATACCCCGTAGTTTTTTTCCTTTTTATCAACTTTTATTTCTCCATTTTCACCGGATACAACAACAATGATATCATCATTATTTTGACCATCATAAGCACCAAATAATAAGATTTTTGCACCAGAAAATGTAGAAGATATTTCAACAGTACTTTCTGACAGATCTGTTACCAAATTATTTTTTGCCATAGCCTTAAATGAGCTTAAGAAAATACTCAGTGATAAGATTAATAGTGATTTTATTAAGCGTTTCATTTTTTCACACTAATTGAAAAAACATCCTCAGGAATTGTCACAAGGTCTAGTATCAATTTAAAACCAACTAGTAAAATAATTATAGATAGAAAAAATCTTAAATGTTCTCCTTTCATCAAATATGAGAACTTAGAACCAATTTGAACACCTATTACTGAGCCAATTAATAGTAAAAAAGCTAAAACAATATCTACAGTTTGGTTTTGTGATGCTTGAAGAATTGTTGTGTTAGCTGCAACAAAAATAATCTGAAATAATGATGTGCCTATTACCAATGAAGTTGGCATCCCAAGTAAGTATATCATNGCAGGGACAATAATAAACCCACCGCCTATCCCCATTAATGCAGCTAAAATACCTACTATCACACCAATCAAGAGTGGTAAAGTTATTGAAATATAAAGTTTTGATTTTCTAAATCTAGTTTTAAATGGTAATCCATGAAGCCAGTTATGTTGATGAAGTTTTCCTCTTGTAGCTTTTCCCCTTTTAGTTTGTACAATTAACTTTAAAGATTCAATTAACATGAGTGAACCTATTATTGTAAGAAATAAAACATAAGATAGTTTTATAACTAAATCTANTTGTCCAATTGTCTGCAATANATTAAAAATTAATACACCAATAGAAGATCCAATAACACCTCCTACAAGAAGAATTGTTCCCATTTTAAAATCAACNTTGCCGCTTTTCCAATGTGANAATACCCCGGANACAGAGGGTGCAACTAATTGATTCGCCACAGATGCAACTGCCACAGGTGAGGGGATACCAAAAAATATCATTAAAGGAGTCAATAAAAAACCACCTCCAATTCCTACCATGCCCATAACTATCCCTATTAACCAACCTATGCCTAGAACTATAAAAGCATTTATTGGTTGCTCTGCAATTGGAAGATAGATATACATAATTTAATTTAAACTCATACTATAATAATAGTGCAAGTGCTAATAATTTATTTTATGTTAGTTGAATGTTGTTTTCGTTAAATGAAATAAATCAATGTATTGAAAATTGTCAAATCGCCGGTGANNCTGATAGAGATAGCAGCAAATTTAAACTAGCAGCAGTTATGATCATATTTGTTTTAAATGAAGTTGAAAATAAAAATGAATTAATAATAATAANAAAGAAAAACAATCTTAGAAAACATTCAGGTCAGATTGCTTTTCCAGGAGGAAAAAAAGAAATTTTGGATTCTAATTTAANANCTACTGCAATAAGAGAAACAAACGAAGAGATTAATTTATTNAATTCAGATTTAGAAATTTTAGGAGAATTACCTTTTTTTTACACNGGNACAGGNTATAAAGTTAAACCCATAATTTCAAAATTGAATAAAAATGTATCATTAGGAAAAAAACTAAAGCCAGACGAAAATGAAATCGACAAAATTTTTATAGCTGATGCTAATGAACTTTTAAATCCAATGAATCATTTTAGAATAAAAGCTCCNGAAAATTCATCGATGAAAATGACTTGGAAAGTAAAGTATAAAAATGAAAAGATTTGGGGTTTGACTGCTAGATTAATTGTTACTTTATCAGCTGGATTTAATTTAAGGGAATACCCACCATGCAACGATATTTAATTATTTTATTATGTTTATTAAGTTCTTCAATAGTTTATTATTTATTATTTAAAATATTGCAGATACTTAAAATCAAAAATGCAAATTATTTAGGTTTTCTAGTAAGTATTACTTTTTTTATAGTCATAATGTTATTTTCATTTTTATATTTTGAACCACATAATAATGTCAACTTAAGNTACACTCCACCAAAAGTGATNGATGGAAAAATAAAAGAAGGGAACTTTAAATAAATTTATGCAAAANAAATATGTTAAGTCAATAAATTTGCTTAAANATTTACAAAATGATGATGTTTCAAAAATTTTTAACTTAGCNAATAAAAANAGATTTAATATTTGGATAGTTGGNGGTGCTTTAAGGGATTATTTTTTAGATAAAAAAATAAATGATATAGATTTTGTATATGATATTAATCCAAATGAATTGATTGAAATTTTAAAAATTAATGAATTAGATTTTATTGATACCTATATCAATTTTGGAGTGATAATTTTAAGGTTAAATGANGCAAAATATACATTAACCTCNTTACGAGAAGATTATAAACAGGATGGTAGGNACACAAAAGTTAGATANATAAAGTCAATAGAAAAGGATTCTATCAGAAGAGATTTAACTATAAATNCATTATATATGGATATTAATGAAAAGGTAATAGACTTTCATGATGGGCTTAAGCATNTGAAAACTTCAAAATTACTTTTCATAGATGACTTTANAAAAAAGTGTTTGGAGGACAATTTACGTATAATTCGTTTTATAAGATTTTGTTCATTATTTAAATTTCCAAATTATCCAAAAGAATATCTCAATTTCTGTTATGAAAATAAAGAATTAATACTAAATATTAGAAAAAGGAAATTNGACAATGAAGTTAAAAAAGCGCTTAAATATAAATATAGTTCAAACACTTTATTAATATTAAAAAAAATGAATATTGAAATTGGGGATTAAATAGCTTTAATTTTATTTTAAAGTTAAGAAAATAATTATGCATCAACTTATTCAAAAATTTAAGAATGATAGATAAAAAAATATTAATTAGAAATATAATAAACCAACCAGCTTTAAACAAAAAGACTAATATTAATGTCAAAAAAAAGTTAGCAGAAAAATGGTTTNTAGAATTAAGGGATGATATTTGTACTAATTTTACAAATTTGGAACATAATTTTCANGTGCAAACTTANAANCGTGACAAAGCCTCGGAACCAAATTTACCATTATTTAAGAAGAAAAAATGGAAAAGAGAAGGAGGAGGNGGAGGAGTTATGTCTNTGATGAAAGGTAGTTTGTTTGAAAAAGTTGGAGTAAANATCTCCACAGTTCATGGAAAGTTNTCAGATAAATTCAAATCCCAAATTCCTGGTGCAGAGAAAACAGGCGATTTTTGGGCAAGTGGTATATCTGTTGTAGCACATATGTACAATCCATTTATCCCAGCCGCCCATATGAATACAAGATTCTTAGTAACTGGTTTAAATGAAAATAGAAAATTTTGGTTTGGGGGAGGATGTGATCTTACCCCAATGTTACCAGATAAAAAAGCTACAAATTTATTTCACAGCCAACTAAAAAAAATGTGCAATAAGTATAATCCAAAATATTATAAAAATTATAAACAATGGTGTGATGATTATTTTTTTCTTCCACATAGAGATGAAGCAAGAGGAGTAGGAGGAATTTTTTTTGATTACCTAAATAATTTTAAGTGGGAAGATGATTTTAATTTTGTTAAGGATGTTGGAAAAACATTCTTAGAATGTTATTTGAAAATCATATTACAAAGATTTGACAAACAATTTACAAATGAAGACAAAAACATTCAATTACTTAAGAGAGGAAGGTATGTCGAATTCAACTTATTATATGATAGAGGTACAATATTTGGACTTAATACAGGTGGAAACACTGAAGCAATTTTGATGAGTTTACCACCAAATGTAACATGGGAATAAAAATTAAAAATTTGTAAATTTTTACTAGAAATAATTTATAGACTAGTTATATATAGAATATAAGGTAATTCAATAAATATGACAAANAAAAATATACCTGAAGATAAAAGTAAAAGAGANTTTTTATTAGTTTCTACTTACACATTAGGAGCTGTCGGAGCTGCCTCTTTCGTGTGGCCTCTTATNGATCAAATGAACCCAGCTGCAGATACTCTAGCATTAGCTTCCACNGAAGTTGATTTAGAAGCACTTGAAGAAGGTCAATCCATAACTGTTAAGTGGAGAGGTAAACCGGTGTTTATAAGACATCGTACTAAAGAAGANATTTCTTCTGCAAAAGACCAATTGCTTGACGGGTTAAGGGATCCACAATCTGANGNNGANCGAGTTAAAAATGATAAATATATNGTTCTGGTTGGTGTCTGTACTCATCTAGGATGTGTTCCACTTGGGCAAAAATCGGGAGATGTTAAAGGTGAATATGGAGGTTGGTTTTGCCCATGTCATGGNTCACATTATGATCTTTCTGGAAGAATTAGAAAAGGTCCTGCACCAACAAACTTAGAAGTTCCAAGATATGCATTTTTGTCAAATACAGTAATTAAAATAGGATAATACGAATAGGAGTCTATTAATAAATGTCTAAACCAAAGTTTAAAAATCCTGTAGTTAATTGGATAGACTACAGGCTTCCAATATTTTCATTCATGAATCATGAATTGAATGAATATCCAACACCGAAAAATCTAAATTATTTTTGGAACTTTGGTTCGCTTGCAGGAATTACTCTTGTTACTATGATTATTACAGGGATTGTATTATCTATGAATTATACAGCGCACGTTGANTACGCATTTGATTCAGTTGAGCGAATAATGCGAGATGTTAATCACGGTTGGTTATTAAGATACATACATATGAACGGTGCTAGTTTTTTCTTTATTGTTGTTTATATACATATTTTCAGAGGTCTTTATTATGGATCTTATAAAGCACCGAGAGAGATTTTGTGGATACTTGGAGTTTTAATCTTATTATTAATGATGGCTACTGCTTTTATGGGATACGTTTTGCCTTGGGGACAAATGAGCTTCTGGGGTGCAACTGTAATAACAAATCTGTTTTCAGCTATTCCACTTGTTGGAGAAGGTATTGTAACTTGGTTGTGGGGTGGATTTTCAGTGGATAACCCAACCTTAAATAGATTTTTTTCTCTCCACTTTGTTTTACCATTTGTCATTGTGGGAGTGGTTATTTTACATTTAGTAGCACTTCACAGATTTGGTTCTAATAATCCAATTGGAATAGACGTTAAAGGAAAACAAGATACAGTACCGTTTCATCCTTATTACACAATTAAAGATTTATTTGGTTTGTCTGTTTTTGCAACAATATTTGCTGCAGCAGTTTTCTTTTTCCCCAATTTTATGGGACACCCAGATAATTATATTCCAGCAGATCCAATGGTTACGCCAGCACATATTGTTCCTGAATGGTATTTTTTACCCTTTTATGCAATACTTAGAGCTGTTCCAGATAAGCTAGGAGGAGTTCTGTTTATGTTTGGGGCAATTATGGTTTTGTTTGTGTTACCATGGTTAGACAAATCTTCAGTGAGGTCCAGTCAATTTAGACCTTTATACAAACTATTTTTTTGGATTTTAGTTATTGACTGTATTGCTCTTGGATATCTTGGAGCGAAACCAGCTGAGGGTATTTATGTAATCTTATCTAGATTAGCAACTGCATATTACTTTTTTCATTTTTTAATAATACTTCCATTGCTTCCTAGAATAGAAAGTACTAGACCACTTCCAGTATCTATTTCCACACCAATTTTTACCTCCTCAAGCAATGCAAGTACAGTAATGGCAATGAGAGAGAAAAAATAAATGAAATTTGTAAATTTTACTTTTATTTTGATGTTACCAGTTAATTTTTTATTAACATTTTCTGCCCTATCTGCTGCAGGAGGTATTGAATATCCAGACAAAAAATGGACTTTCTCAACTATATTTGGAACTTTTGANAAGGCTTCAGCTCANAGGGGATTTCAGGTATATAAGGAAGTATGTGCTGGTTGTCATGGAATGAGGTTGGTTTCTTATAGAAATTTAGCAGCATTAGGTTACAACCAAGGAGAATTAAAGGCTATTGCTGCACAATTTGAAATAAATGACGGGCCAAATGAAGACGGTGAAATGTTCAGTAGACCTGCAAGGCCAAGTGATAAATTTGCATCACCATATCCAAATGATAANGCTGCAAGAGCAGCTAATGGTGGTGCTTATCCACCAGATTTATCATTAATAATAAAAGCAAGGCCCAANGGNGCAAACTATTTACATGCTTTATTGAGTGGGTATGAAGATGCTCCAAAAAATTTTAAAGTACCAGAGGGAATGTATTATAATAAATTTTATTCTGGTAATTTGATAGCTATGCCACAACCATTATATGAGGATGGNATTGAATANTTGGATGGTACGAAAGCTACTAAAGACCAAATGGCTTCNGATNTAACTACTTTTTTAGCTTGGGCATCAGAACCTGAGTTAGAAGAAAGAAAACAGTTAGGTGTTACTGTAATTTTATTTCTAATTATTTTTTCAATATTATCTTATTTTTCAATGAAACAAATTTGGGCNCCAATTAAAAATAAGAATTAAATAAANTTTTTGTTTAAAAAAGAAATTGTTCTCTCGTAAGCTATTTTTGAACAAACATCATTAAATTGGGATCTATGNTCACAATTAAAACCATGATCAGCGGGATATGTAAAAACCTTTACATTTGGAGATTTATTTTTAAAATTTAAAACATCATTAATTGGAATACCTTTATCTANTTCACCAAAATGACACATTGTAGGACAATTGGTAATTAAATTAGATTTAGGAATATCTCCTCCATAATAAGCGACTGCACATTTTAAATTAGTTGTTTTACATGCGGTTCTATANGCTAAAGAGCCTCCCCAACAATATCCAATTATTCCAACATTTCCAGCTGAACTTACATAATCAATACAGGCACTAATCTCATTGATAGATAANGNATCAAATTTTTCTTTAAGCATTCTTCCTTTTTNTACATCTTGTTTTACGTAATCAAGTTCTATATTTTTACCTTCTCTATCAAATAATGATGGAGCTATAGTTAAAAAACCTTCTTTCATAAATTTATTACATACTTCACGAATATGTCTATTAACTCCAAAAATTTCTTGTATTATNACAACACCACCTTTAGGTTTTGTATCTGGTCNTAAGATGTAAGCATCAAACTTATGATTATCAATTGTATTTAATTCAATAGTCTTTTTCATTTTACATTCTCATCAAACGTTAAACCTAAAGTTAAAAATATCGCCATCTTGAACAATATAATCAGATCCTTCAATACGTAANTTTCCTGCATCCTTTGTTCCTGTTTCACCATTAAAATTCAAATAATCATCTGTTGAGATGGTTTCGGCTCTTATAAAACCTCTTTCTATATCAGAATGAATTTTTCCNGCAGCTTTCNAAGCTTGAATTCCGTTTTGGATTGTCCATGCTCGAGCTTCTTTTGGTCCAATAGTAAAAAAAGTTATTAATTCTAAAAGGTTGTAGCCAGATTTAATTAATCTTGATAATCCAGTCTCGGATAATCCTAGNTCTTTGATGAATTCAATTTTATCATTTTCGTCTAATTGTGAGATTTCAGATTCAATAAGAGTTGAAATATATATTATCTTGCTNCTTGAATTGCCAACTTTTTTCTCAACTTCTTTAGTGAATTTATTTCCTNCAATTAAATCATTTTCTGAGACATTACACACAAANAGTTCTGGTTTAGATGTAATTAAAAAAAGTTTTTTTATAATTTCACTTTCATTTTCATTCAAATCTGATANTTCGTTTANTTTTTTTCCATTAGATAGACTTTCATATATTTTTTCCATTGTTGAGTATTGAAATTTTAATTCTTTGTCATCAGATCGAATTTTTTTTCTAAGATTAGTCATTTGTTTTTCTAAACTATTTAAATCTGAAAGAATTANTTCTGTGTCAATGATTTCTTTATCTTGAATTGGATTTATTTGATTATTAATATGGGTTATTTCTTTGTCTTCAAAACATCTTAATACATGCAATATGGCATCAACTTCTCTTATATGAGATAAGAATTGATTTCCAAGTCCTTCGCCTTTGCTNGCACCACTTACTAATCCAGCAATATCTACAAATTGAATTTGTGTAGGTATTATATTTTTTGATTCTGCTATTTTAGCTAATTTATAAAGTCTTTCGTCAGGAACTATTACATTTCCAACATTTGGCTCTATTGTACAAAATGGATAATTTGCAGCTTCAGCTGATGTTGTTTGAGTTAAGGCATTAAACAAAGTTGATTTTCCAACATTTGGTAATCCAACAATACCACATTTAAATCCCATTTATAATCCTCAATAAAGTTATNTATATTTAGTTATAGTCTCATACTCATTTGATATAAGTGAAATCACATTATTTGAAATCAAATTTAATTTTGTTTGAACTTTATCATTTATTTCAGCTTCAGTAAAATCAGATAAAACCCAGTTTGATACCATATCNTTTTTGTTTTGANACATTTCGACANAAGGTCTACCGACTCCAAATCTTATTCTATGGTATAGAGAACCTATGCATTTATCTATAGACTTTAATCCATTATGTCCATTATGCCCGCCACCTTTTTTTATCCTGATTTCACCTAATTTAAGATCTATTTCATCATGAAAAACAAATATTTTATCCAAATCAACATTATAAAAAGACTTGATTTGTAATAAACTTTCACCAGATAAGTTCATATAAGTAGAAGGTTTAACTAATAGTACTTTTTGTCTATCAATAATACCTAGAGAAATAAACGATTTCATTTTTTTTTTAAAAAGTGGAAATTTATAATCTTCAGCCAATTTTTCGATTATTAAATAACCAATATTATGCCTATTAAATGCGTATTTTGTACCTGGGTTACCCAGTCCAACTAAAAGATACATTTAGTAATCTATTCTTCTTTTTTATCCTCTGTTTTTTCTTCAGTTTCATCTGATGATGTTTCATCTGTGGTCTCTTCTTCTTCAGAGTCTGACATGCCGCCCCTTGGCGCAGCAACAGTTGCGACAGTAAAGTCACGGTCTGTAATAGTTGGAGTACAATTTTCAGGGAGACTAATAGAGCTTATGTGTATTGTATCTCCGACATTAAGACCTTCTAAGTCAACAGTTAATTTTTCGGGNATAGCTGTNGCGGGACAATTCAATTCTACTTGAGATCTAACCACGTTTAGCACACCACCAAATTTAATTCCGTTACATTTATCTTCATTTATAAATTCAACTGTAATCCCAACATTTACATATGATTTATCAGTAACTCTTAAGAAATCTANGTGNAGAGTATCCTCTGTGACNGGNTGGAACTGGATATCTCTGGGGAGTACAAAGTGTTTGTCGTCTTGTGTTTTNATATTAATTAATTGACCAAAAATTCCTGGTTTTTGCATCAAGANATACCATTCTTTTTTTTCTAAAGAAATTGCTATTGGCTTTTCTTTATTTCCATAGATAACAGCAGGTATTAGGTTATTTTTTCTAGCAAATCTGGCAGACCCCTTACCAACCTTGTCTCTAAGATTTGCATTCAAATCAATTGTTTCCATTTTTAAANCTCCATAAATTGCTAATTACCTCCAGGGGTGTAATTAGTAACAGATTAATAACCTTAAATTNTATAAATTAAAAGAAAAATTTTAATTAATCAAACAAACTAGATACTGATGATTCAGTATGTACTCTTCTTATAGCTTCCCCAAGAATTGACGCTATTGATATTTGTCTAATATTTGAAGCTAATTTCATGGGTTCTGTTGCTTGGATAGAGTCGGTCGTCACTAAATTATTTAATGGGGAATTGAGAACTCTTGAAACTGCAGACCCTGAAAGTACACCATGTGTGACATAAGCATCAACAGAAATCGCACCAGCTGAAATTAGGGCTTCAGCCGCATTGCACAAAGTTCCTCCTGAATCAACTATATCATCAACAAGAATACAATGATGTTTTGACACATCACCAATAATGTTCATTACTTCAGAAGAACCTGGTTTTTCTCTTCTTTTATCTATTATTGCAAGACCAGCATTAATACGTCTCGCTATTGCTCTTGCTCTTAATACACCACCAACATCTGGAGATACAACAATGGTTGGTACGTCAGAATATTTTTCTTTGATGTCTTTTACAAAAACAGGGGCTGCAAATAGATTGTCAGTTGGGATATCAAAAAANCCCTGTATCTGTCCAGCATGTAAGTCCATAGTTAACACTCTATCAGCACCAGCTGAGGTTATTAGATTAGCGACTAATTTTGCTGAAATAGGAGTTCTAGGACCTGATTTTCTGTCCTGTCTTGCATAACCATAATAAGGAATAACAGCAGTTATTCTTTTTGCACTTGCTCTCCTCAATGCATCTAATGTAACTAGTAATTCCATTAAGTTATCATTTGCTGGGTAAGAGGTTGATTGAATTACAAACATATCTTCACCTCGAACATTTTCTTTAACTTCAACAAAAACTTCCATATCAGAAAATCTTTTAACTTCTACANTTACAAGCTTTAAATTTAATTCTTTTGAAATTGAATCTGCTAAAGGTAAGTTTGAATTACAAGATAAAATTTTCATTGATTAATCTTATGATAACGCTCTTTACATAAATAACATTAAGAAACTACCAATTATTAAAAATAAAATAAAGANAATTAAGTGTGGCATAAGTAATTTATTTTAATCCTATTACAGAAACTTGACGACCAGAATCATTTTTAAGCAACGAAGCACATCTGTTTTGAGTAGTTCTTCTATGACTAAAAAAGTTTTTATTAGTATAGGTATCTATTTTGACATCACCAAAACTTNTAATTTTATTTGCAGATAGTTTATCTTTAATAAATAAAGGTAAATTAAAAAATAATTTTTTAAATTTTTCTTCTAATATATGTGAATTAAATTTGAATTCTTCTGTTTCTTCTATCTTAATTGCTAAATCATTTCCTACTTCATAAGAATTTTGTTGGATAGTTGGACCCAAAATAGCAATAATATTTTTTCTTGAAGAGCCAATTTTTGTCATTTTTTNTATAGTATTTTCTATTACACCATCAATAGCTCCTCTCCAGCCTGCATGACATGCACCAATAATATGTTTATCAGGGTCAAAAAATAGAATTGGTGCACAATCTGCTGTAAGTATTGAAATGCCTATTNTTTTTAATTTAGTTACAATACCATCAACATCGTATTTCATGGTTAATTGAGTTTTATTTTCTAAAATTAACACTTTATTTGAATGAATTTGATTTATAAAAAAGAGGTCATCCANAGACACACTTTTTTTTACNAATAATCTATTCTTAAAAACATTATCATTTGTATCATTAGTATTATAACTNCAGTTTAANCTATTAAAAGGGAAAGGTGAAACTCCTCCTTTAGAGTTGAAAAAAATATGATGAAGTTTTTTAAAATTAAATAAATTATGTTTAATCATTTTTTAAACTTTGAATATAGGTACTACAACATTTTTTTTAGCAAAACAATTTACTTTAAATATTTCACCCATTTGTCTTTTTGAAATTAACCTTTCATAACCAGACATAAGTTCTCTTCTTTCAAGTATAGTTGAGTTTAAAGATAAATTTTCTATTCTACTATTTATGCCCATATCTAAAAGAAAATCTTTTTGTGTTTTTAAAGAATAAAATAGTAGATTATTTCCTTCAACTATATTCTTAATATTTTTGAAATCAACCAAGGATGAATAATCGCTTTGACCTATATGGTCAAAGAAATTACTTTTTTGGTTCTTGTATACAGATTGTATTGTGCTGCCAAAGGGATTCTCTTTACCATAATCGATAATTAAATTGGCACCATTATTATTTAGTATTATTTTACAAATTTCATCTACGTAAGAAGATATTAATCCTGAATATTCTATAATAGTTTCATCTTTAAGATTATCAGGATTATTAGTTAAGTTTTTACAAATTATTGGGACTTCTTGGTCTTTTAAAAGTTTTTCATCAAAAGAAAATTTATTTTCATTTAACTTTATAATAACTTTTGTAAATATATTTTTAGACTTATAAAATTTAAATTGATTTATTGGCAGACAGTCAAAAAACTCATTAGAAATAATTATTGTCGGATTATTATTTAATTTATATTTTAATTTAAAGATATCTTTATACCATAAAACTGAAAAATTAAATTTTTTAAGGGTTTCTGTTTGAAAAGATTTGAGTTTATCACTAAATTCCAAGAGATGTATTGTTATTTTAAGCGATTTGTTTTGACGAGATAGAACTCTTAAAACATCACTCATCAAAGTTCCTTTTCCTGGACCAAGTTCTATCAAATTAATATTTTTGAATTTATTATTTTTACATAATTCTAAAACCCAAACACCTATTAATTCACCAAATAATTGGGATATCTCAGGTCCAGTAATGAAATGCCCCTTATTTCCTATTAGTTCGCCATTTGTTTTATCAATAGTATTATAAAAACCATATTTTTTATCATATAAAATAACATTTAAAAATTTTTCAAGATCAAGATATTTATCTTTACCAATTTTTTTTTTTAAATAATTAAATAGATTTCTTTGCATTTATAGTTTTTAAATTAGTAAAAAGTAAAATTCCTAATGCAATCATTGGTAAACTAAGTAACTGACCCATGGAAAAATAACTAAATAAATATCCAATCTGTGAATCAGGTTCACGAAATATTTCAACAATAAATCTAAACACACCATAAAAAATTAAAAATAAGCTTGATATAGATCCAGTGATATTTTTAAGATTTGTAAAGAAAAAAAGAACATTTAATATTATAAACAAAAGAACACCTTCTAAGAATGCTTCATAAAGTTGGCTTGGATGTCTTGGTAAATTTCCTGCATTTGGAAATATAATTCCAAAAAAATGATTTGTAAATTTTCCATATAACTCGGCATTGATAAAGTTTGCAATTCTACCAAATAAAATACCAATAGGTGATACAAGGCAAATTATATCAGTTAAATCAAGAAAGTTTTTATTTTTTTTATAACTATAAAGAGCTATCGAAATAATTATACCTATCATACCACCATGAAATGACATGCCACCATTCCAAACCTTTACAATCTCAATTGGGTTTTGAATATAAAAATCTATATTGTAAAATATTACATATCCTAATCTTCCTCCTATTATTATTCCTAAAATCAAATAATTTAATAAATCATTAACATCAGCTTTTTCTATATTTGATTTATAATTTATGATAATCTTTTGGATATATATTAAACCCATTAAAATACCGAATATATATGATAATGAGTACCACCTTATTGCTAAGGGACCTATAGTAAAAGCTATGGGATCGATTATTGGAAAATTCATAAATTTTGTGTATAANNTATATATATATTNNTAAATTATTATATACTGTAATATAAATGATAGGTTCAAATATGAAAGANAAAAATTTTTTAAATGATAGTAAATCACTAGCTTACGGTGTAATGTCTACTTTTTCGGGTATAAAAAATGAGATAGAAAACATCATTAATTTAAAGATAGAAAAATACTTAAATAAAAAAGGATATGTCACACATGAAGATTTTAACGCTTTGGAAGATAGGGTTAATAGATTGTATTTAGAAATAAGATCATCAAAGGCAAAAACTAAAAAATAAATTCAATTTTAATAGCAGTATCTAATTAAAAATAAAATGAAAAATATCTTACTTGTTGGTTTTGGTAAAATGGGGTCTTCTNTAGCNAGAGGTTGGGTTAANGANAACTCTAAAGCTAAATATAATATTTCAGTAATTGAAAAAAAAGTTATTNCTCAAATAGANAANACNTTTAATAATGTAAATTTCTATAAAAACTTTGATGAATTCTTTTTAAAAAAACAAAANATCGATTTTGTTGTATTAGCAGTTAAACCCCAGCAATTAAATGAAATCAAAGATGGGCTTCTTAAGGTTGAAAATAAAAATANTATATNTATTTCAATANTAGCTGGGAAATCTACTAAATGGTTTAAAGAAAATATATCTAACAATTTAAAAATTGTAAGAGCAATGCCAAATCTACCAGCCTCAATATCCAAAGGTATTACGGCCATTTTTTGTTCTAAGANTATATCNCTGAGTGAAAAATTGATTATTAAAAAAATAATGTCATCAGTAGGTACTGTTTCTTTCGTTAGAAAGGAAAATCAGATTGACATCATTACTGGAATATCTGGTTCAGGTCCTGCTTATTTTTTTTATTTAGTAGAAATTCTTATCGAAATTGGAATAGATTTAGGTCTTTCTAAAAAGGAGTCTGTAAATTTTGCTCAAAATACTTTTATAGGNTCGGCANATTTGTTAGATGAAGAAAANAAATTAAGCGCTAAATCTTTAAGAGAAAATGTGACAAGCCCAGGTGGTACAACTGAAGCTGCCCTAAAGGTATTAATGAATAGTAAAAATGGTGTAAAANTTTTATTTAAAAAAGCTATTCTTAATGCAATTGATAGAGCTAATCAGTTAAAACAATAAATATGGATAATTACGAAATAAAAAACATTCTTTCTCAAGAACTAATAAAATGTCTTATAGAAAATAAAAAATTTGATTTAGACTTNATATCTAATANTNTAAAATTAGATATAGTTGCAGTAAAATCTTTATTTCCAAGTTCACCAGATATAAATACATTAGAATTATTAAAGATTTTTAATTCAAANATTGATGATGAAATTCTTATAATTATAAATAAAGAAATTAAAGATGAGGATGCGTCATATTTTGAAAAGATTTTAGAATCATTATTTATAAAATTTGAAAATTTAAGTAAATATAAAAAAGCTTTTGTGAAGTTAAGNTCTTCATTTAATAATAGATTTATAAATTTTGTTTATTTAAATCANCAAAATCANCAATTTATGATTAAGTTAATGATATGCTGTGGNGATNAAGANAATTTTTTTAAANTAAACGTAAAAGCNNGTATCTTGAACGCGATATACTTAAAAAATTTAAAGGTATTTTTAAGTGAAGATAATATTAACTTAGAAACAGTAATGAGANGTCTAGATAATGATTTAAAAAAATCTTTTGAACTAAAATTTTTGTTTTAAAACTTTTAAATTGGTAATAATATTCTAGCCCTTAAACCGCCTAATGGACTGTCTTCTAGAAAAAGTTCACCNCCGTGNGANAAAATAGAATTGTTTGCTATTGACAANCCTAATCCTATTCCACCTGTATCTTTGTTTCTAGAATTTTCTAACCTATTAAATGGCAGTAATGCTTGTTCTCTTTTNTCACGAGGGATACCTGGTCCATTATCATCTATAGTAACTTCACAATGATCATCAAACAAACGTGCAGAAACTTTTGCTTTTCCCGCATACTTTATGGCATTATTTAATAAATTAGTTAGAGCCCTATTTATTGATCGAACTTGCATTGGGAAGATTGGTAATTCAGTTGTCGGTGGTGTGATTTCAATTCTATTAAGGCTAGGGTCGGATGATTTCGCAGCTTGTTGAACTATTTTAAACAAATTCGCATCAACCATCTCTTCTTCACGGTCATCTCTTGCAAATTCCAGGTAGCCCTTTATCATTTCTTCCATTTCATCTAAATCTTCTTCTAAATTTGTTTTAAGATCTTTTTTTTCATTCAATAACTCAAGNTGTAATTTCATTCTTGTGATAGGTGTTCTTAAATCATGACTTACTCCTGCAAGCAATTCCATTCTTTCTGCAATTTGTTTTTTTATTCTATGTCTCATAGCTTGAAAAGCTCTGCCTGCTAATCGAACTTCTGTAGCACCTTCAATATTGTAATTTTCTACATCTCTACCAAAACCTATTTGGCGTGCTGCATATGCTAAATTTAAAATTGGTCTTACTTGTCCTCTAAGAAAAATAATTGCTATAGAAAATAAAATAACTGATGACCCAATTGACCAAATTATAAATGTTAAACCAGTTGATGCGAATAATCGTTTTTTTTCAATGGTCATTCTTACTATTCCATTGGCTAATTGAATATCTACAATTATTTGCCCAGTATTTTCTTGTGTTGATAAATAAAATGGTTTTTTTATTCTTTTTGACAAAGAGTCTCTAAAATTAAAAAACTTTTTATCTAAATTTTGATTTGGTTTTAATATACCTCCNTCTAACCAATAAAATATAAAATTAAAATATTGTCTTGCTTTAGTGGCGGATAAAGATCTCTCATCTTTTGATGGTTTAGATCCTAGTTCATCGATTAAAANACCAATGTCGTTTGAAAGATTCTTTGACATATGTCTTGAAACAGAATCCCAATGCCTTTCATAAAAAATAAAAACAGATATTGTTTGTACTAAAATAATTGGTACAAGAATGATTGATAACATTCTCCCAAATAAGCTTTTAGGTGTAATATTTCTAAGTCTCATTATTTTGATCTGAANTATTGTATGTATTTAAGCGCCATCCAAGACCTCTTACAGTTTGGAGGTATGCAGGNAATCTTTGATCCTGTTCAATNTTTTTTCTTATTCTTGTAATTGCAACATCAATTGATCTAACTTCCATTTTGCCACCTAGCATTTTGTTTAAGTCATCTCTTGACAGAGCTTTATTTGGAATTTCAGAAAAACATTTTAACAAATTTTGTTCCGAGGTCGTTAAGTGAATTGANAATCCATTTTTATATAGATTTAAGGAATCCATATTAAAGAAAAAAGGACCAAATTCTAAATTTGAATTAGGTTTATTTTCATTTATANAAGAATTTCTTTTTAAAATATTTTTAACCCTCAAGAGTAGTTCTTTTGGCTGGAATGGTTTCGAAACATAATCATCAGCACCAGTTTCTAATCCGTCAATTCTATTTTCAGTTGAAGACATTGCTGTTAGCATTAAAATTGGAACTTTACTTTTGCTTCTTACTTCTTTTAAAAATTGAAGACCAGTTTTTCCAGGCATCATTATATCTAAAATAATTACATCAAAGATAATACTATTCATTAAATTTTGAGCATGAAAAGCATTTGAAGTATCTGAAACTAAAAAACCATTATTTTTTAAAAAATCACTTAAAAGATTTCTTAATTTTTGATCATCATCAACAATTAAAATATGAGAATTAATAATATACCTCTTTTTAATATTTTATTTAAAAAATTATAATAACTCAAATTCATATTCTATTTTTTTTAAATTTAGTAGTTACTTTTTAAAAAAATTTGTTTAAGTTAAGGTTTTTATGAGGTTTTTGTGATTCAAGGTTTTGACAATAGAGAAGGTAAAATTTGGTTAAATGGTAAGTTAGTTGATTGGAATGAGTCCAAAACCCATGTGCTTAACCATGGATTACATTATGCCAGCTCAGTTTTTGAAGGTGAACGAGCTTACAATGGAAAAATTTTTAAATCTGAAGAGCATACTAAAAGGTTTTTTGATGGGGCAAGCGTTATGGATATGAAAATTCCTTTTTTACAAACTGATATTTTGAATGCAAAAGATGAGTTGATCAAAGCAAATGGTCTTGAGAATGCATATGTCCGTCCAATTGCTTGGCGTGGCAGTGAAATGATGGCTGTATCAGCTCAAAAGACAACAATTAATGTAGCAATTGCATCATGGGCCTGGCCAAGTTACTTTGATGCGAGTGAAAAGATGAAAGGAATAAAATTGGATATTGCAAAGTGGAAAAGGCCTGATCCAAATTGTGCTCCTGTGCATGTTAAAGCAGCCGGTTTATACATGATTTGCACGTTGTCTAAGCACGAAGCTGAAGCAAAAGGATTCAGCGATGCATTGATGCTTGATTGGAGAGGGTTAATTGCAGAAGCTACGGGTGCTAATAT
>NZIY01000055.1 GCA_002691795.1 SAR116 cluster bacterium | reverse complement strand
ATTGAAATTTTTTAACTGGTGTAGCTTCACCTTTTGGAATTTTTGCAATCGGATTGTGTTTATAATTATCATGCCCTCTTGCTAATTGTGTTTCAAAGTGAGGCCATATAGATAAATTAGCTTTTACGTTTACAGGGGCAAATCTCATTGTGATTCCACACCTAACTCTATCTGAGTTATTGGCTAATGATCCATGTAACAATCCATCATCATGTAAAGACATTTGACCAGCTTTAAGGTTTAATGAAACTATATCATCAGTATTAATTTGATTTTCAGAAACTTCTTGATCTAAAACAAGATTCTTAGAAGAATTTTTATTGTGTCTATAAATACCGTTCTTATGGCTACCTTTAACTATTCTCATGGCACCATTTTCTTCATCAGTATCATATAGAGCCAGCCAAACAGTAACTGTTCTAGCTGGCATTAAAGGCCAATATTGCGCATCTTGATGCCAAGGCACTATAGAACCGTCATTTGGTTTTTTTAAAAAAAATTGCCCTCCCCATTGATAAAAATTTGGACCTATTAAATCTTCAACATAATCCAATATAGGTTTTGTTCTGCAAAGAATATAAAATTTTTTGCTTGCCTTATGCCACATGTTAGTTTGATTTAAATCTATAGATTTATCTAGTCTTGTAGATAAAGATAGAAAAAAACTATGTAAATCTTCTTTAGCTTTTTCTGAAAATACTGGTAAACCTGTTATATATCCTTCATCTTTGTATTGTTTCTTTTCACTTTCTAAAAGTCTTCTTGCATTCTTACTTATTTCAAACATTTTTAAAATTAACTACGCCATTCGAATATATTAAAACTTATTTTTTATATTTTGCAGCTTCTTCAAAGCCACTTGTAGAAGAACCCTCACTATATGAGTGAGCTCCCATACCTGCCAATTTACCATCTTTAACAATCAAGTACTGATCTCTTATTGGCAGACCATCAAAAAAACATTCAAGAATTTCTCTTACTCCATCCGCATATCTTGCTTGAGCGGATAATGATGTTCCCGATGTATGTGGTGTCATACCATGATTTGGCATAGACCTCCAAGGATGGTCATTTGGAGCTGGTTGAGGAAACCAAACATCACCTGCATAACCACTCAATTGACCACTTTTAAGTGCTTCNACTATAGCCTCTCGGTCACAAATCTTACCCCTTGCTGTATTCACAATATAGGCTCCTCGTTTCATTTGAGAAATTAATTTTTGATCAAATAGATTTTCAGTTTCAGGATGTAAAGGACAATTAATTGTAACAACGTCACAAACTTTAACCAGACTTTCAACGTTATCATGAAATGACAAATTTAATTCTTCTTCAACGCTAATAGGCAACCTATATCTGTCAAAATAATGTAAGTTAACATCAAAAGGCTTCAATTTTCGAAGTGCATCTAGACCTATTCTACCTGCTGCTACAGTTCCTATATGCATTCCCTCAACATCATAACTCCTTTTTACAGCNTCAGCTATATTCCAACCACCATCNTTAACTATTCTGTGTTGATTGTGATAATCTCGTACCAAAGACAAAATCATCATAACTATATGCTCTGCAACAGACCTAGAATTACAAAAAGTGACTTCAACAATGTCAATTTTATGGTCAATAGCTGCCTGTAAATCCACATGATCTGAACCGATTCCTGCAGTTATAGCCAGTTTTAAATTTTTTGCTTTTTCGATTCTTTGTTTTGTTAAGTAATAAGGAAAAAAAGGTTGAGATATAACAATATCTGCATCTAAAATATGTTTATCAGCTTCACATCCTTCACCATCTTTACTATTAGTAACAATAAGTTCATGACCATTTTTTTCCAAAAANTTTCTTAANCCTAACNCACCAGACACACAACCAAGTAATTCCCCAGGTACAAAATCTCTTCCTTTAGGTGTTGGTAAACTCATTCCATCTGGATATTGACTTAATTTAGGTAAGTCTTTAACTGGATAAGCTTTTGGCATTCCCTCTTTAGGATCATCATATAAAACACATAAAATCTTCATGTTTTTTCTCACATAATTTATTTAATCTTAATTAAATCAGCATATATTTAGCTTATCAAGAAAATTNTTNAAANTAAATCTTAACTNGGATAATTGTTTTTAGCGACAAATCTATTTAAAAAAAATCCAAAAATTATTACTAATATTGTTCCTGTAATAACTGGCGTGAATAAAAAATCAAATGATGCCGAGCTTGAAATCATAATAATTGGATTACCTCCAGCAGGGGGATGCGTAACATCAAAAAAAATCATAATAGCAATACCCAAACCAACTGCTAGAGGGATAATTATAAAGATTGGTAAAGAAATGTATTTAAAAAATATAATTCCTATTAAAGAAGTTAAAATATGACCAAAAAAAATGTTTTTTGGTTTAGCAAAAGGACTTTCTGGATAACCAAAAAGTAACACCATAGTTGATCCAAAAGATGCTAACAAAAAAACACCTAAATTAATTTTATATGTTAGAAATGATAATAGACCAATTGTGATCACTGAAAAAATTAAAGCAAAAAATGTTTTTTTTAATTTAAGTTTGTGCATTTAAACTTCCAATATTTGTGAAGTTTGGTAGGGATACCCGGAATCGAACCGGGAAGCCTTGCGGCACTGGTTTTTGAGACCAGCGTGTTTACCAATTTCACCATATCCCCAAGAATTTTATTCTTTAATTCTTATTACATTAGTATAATTATACTATTGTGAAAACTAAAATTAAACTTCTTAATTCTACTTTTTTAGAAAAATTAATCGAACAATCAAAATCTTTTTTTGCTAGAATTTTATTATATTTTTTATCTTTTATAGAAGCTATTTTTTTTCCTATTCCTGTTGATCCTTTATTAGCTATTTTAGTTCTAAATAATAAAGAAAAGTATATTAAAATTAGTTTCTTTTGCACTCTAGCCTCAGTAGTAGGAGGGTTAGTGGGTTGGCTGTTAGGATATATATTTGGAAATGAAATAGAGATAATTTTTTCTTTTATTCCAGGGATAAATAAGGAAAGCTTTAATGATGTTGAAATTGCATTTAACAATCATGGAGATTTAATAATATTTTTAGGTGCTTTTACACCGTTGCCATTTAAAATCATCTCTGTAACAAGTGGAGTTTTTAAAGTAAATATTTTATTATTTTTTATAATGTCCTTAATTGGAAGAGGATTAAGATTTTTTATTATAAGCTTTGTTGTTAAAACATTTGGTGATAAAGGAATTTATCTTTTAAAAAAACATACTTTTCTAATTTCAACTTTAATTGGTTTCTTATTTATCATATTTTATCTATTATTATCTTAACGAATGAATAACTTCTTTAAAAATTTTAATCTTACCATATCTCTATTNTTTTCATCGGGTTTGCTTTTAAGTGCTTATTTCATGGAATATTATTTTTTACTCGTCCCGTGTGATCTTTGCATCAAACAGAGAATTTTACATGCCTCTATACTAATTTTAACGATTTTAATTTTACTTACATATAATGTATTTAAGTTAAAGTTTTTAATGATTTTGATTTTGAATTGTTTTTGGTTCCTAAGCGCAAGTTTAGCATTCTATCATTTTGGAATTGAGAAAAAGTTGTGGCAAGGTTTCTCAGAATGTAGTTCAAAATTAACTTTTAATGAAAATACTTTGAACCAAATATTGTCCAAAAGTCCTATTAGATGTGATGAACCTCAATTTGAGATATTTAATATTAGTTTGGCTGGATGGAATGGTGTTTTATCACTTTTGATCTTTATTATTNTTTCTTTTTTACTATATAATAAGAAGAGATTAAAATGAGAAAAAAATTAGACAGAATTTTAAGAGTTGATCACGCAGGAGAAGTTGGTGCTTCTAAAATATACGAAGGTCAACTAAAAGTTTTAGGCAATACTGAAGTTGGTCCAATGATACAACATATGAAAGACCAAGAACAGGAGCATCTTGACACATTTCATGATTTACTAAACGAGTATCAAGTAAGACCAACTGTAATGTTACCTATATGGAATATTGCTGGATATGGGCTAGGTGTTATTTCTGCAGCTATGGGTAAAAAAGCTGCTATGGCATGTACAATTGCTGTTGAAGAAGTAATTGGTAAACATTATGAGAAACAAGCTGATCAATTAACTGAAAAAAAATATCAACCTTTAAAAAAGAAATTACTTAAATTTAGAGATGATGAATTAGAACATAAAGATATAGCGATTGAACACGATGGAGAAGAGACACCAGGATATAAACTATTAAAATTTATGGTTCAATCTGGTTGTAAAGCAGCTATTAAAATTTCTGAAAAAATTTAATTTTTAATTAATTCAGTATCCCAATATAAAAAATCCACCCATGTTTCATGTAAAAAATTGGGAGGAAATAAACGACCATTATTCTTTAAAGCAGCTTCTGTTGGTATCTGCGGTTTGGCTTTAAGCTTTAATCCACTAGTTTGAAGAGATTTATTAGCTTTTTTAAAATTACAGCTTCTACAAGCTGAAACCACATTTAACCAATTAGTTTTGCCGCCAAGGGACCTCGGTATTATATGATCAAAAGTTAGCTCTTTAATTTTTTTTTTAACACCACAATACTGACATTTACACTTATCTCTTAAAAAAACATTAAACCTTGTAAAAGCAGGATCTCTCTTTGCTGAAATATATTCTTTTAATGCAATGACACTTGGAAGTTTTAATGAAAACGATGGGGATTTTATAACTTGATCATATTCGGCAATTATATTGACCCTATTTAAAAATACAGCTTTAACAGCCTCTTGCCATGACCAAAGAGAAAGTGGATAATAGCTCAGAGGTTGGTAATCAGCATTTAAAACTAGAGTAGGTGAAAAATTAATCATGATTTATATCTTATCCTAAAACTATTAGTTAAATATTTACAATAATTATTTTACTTTTATTAAATCTTTATCAATTATTGATTAGATTTTTAACAAATTCCATGCCAGAAGAAATACCATCTGGATCAATACCATGGCCTAATCCTGGTCTATTTACTGCTTGTACTTTAAAGCCAATTTCAGAAAGTAAATTTTCTGCATTGTTTAGGGAACTAAAGGGAACTATATCATCTTCTTCTCCATGCACAAGAAGTACAGGTGTTTTGTAATTATTATGAACATTATTAATAATTAAATGATTTGCGGCATTAATATTTTCTGGAGAGGTTCCACCAGAATAACCTATAATACCTAATAAATTATTACTACTTAAAAGTAAACTTTGAATACTCATCATGGCACCCTGAGAAAATCCAATTAATAATACATTTTCTAATTTTATATTTTCCTTTTCACATTCTTGTTGAATTAAAACCAATAAATCATTAGATGCTTTTACTGCTCCATTTGGAATTTCTTCAATAGGAAACCATTCTTTACCCATAGGAGACATTTTACAATCAAAAGGTGCATCAGGAGAGATGAATTTTGCACTAGGCAAAACCATAGAAAAAGGTTGAGAAAGGTCAATTAGATCTGCTCCGTCAGCACCATAACCATGCAGTAAAAAAACAATTTGGTTTGGAGAGGATCCTGAAATTGGTGATCTAGTATGTATTTTTCTTTCTTGCATGTGTTATAATCATATATACTTGTGATACTATAGTTTTTAAAATAGGATAAATTATTTTTTTGTTAATAAAAGGATAAAATGTGTCGAATCAGTTAATTGATCCATTTGGTAGAGAAGTAAATTATTTAAGAGTTTCAGTTACAGACAGATGTGATTTTCGTTGTACCTACTGTATGTCTGAAAACATGACCTTTCTCCCCAAAAAGGATATCCTGTCATTAGAAGAATTAGAAATTATTTGTAACGTTTTTATAGAACTTGGTACTAAGAAAATTAGACTCACAGGGGGCGAACCTTTAGTAAGAAAAGGAATTTTAAATTTAATACATAATTTAGGAAAAAAAATAGGTCATGGTTTAGAAGAGTTAACTTTAACAACTAATGGAAGCCAACTTGAAAAATATGCCGAATTTTTAAAAAAAAATGGTGTCAACAGGGTAAATGTTTCACTTGATCATTTAAATCCAGAAAAATTTAAAGAAATAACACGNTGGGGTGANTTGAANAAAGTATTNACNGGAATTAAAAAAGCACAAGANGTNGGTATTAANGTAAAAATTAATACAGTTGCACTNAGAGATTTTAATGAAGATCATTTAATAGAAATGATCGATTGGTGTTCTTTAAATAATTGTGACATGACAATAATTGAAGTAATGCCAATGGGAGACATTGGAAGTGAAAATAGATTTGATCAATATTTGCCNTTATCAAAGGTTAAAGAAAATGTTTCAGAGAAATTTAAATTAGTTAATATCCCCAAAAAAACAGGTGGTCCTGCAAGATATTACAGGGTTGAAGGTAAAAAAATTGATTTAGGATTTATAACGCCATTAACTCACAACTTTTGTGAAACATGCAATAGAGTAAGATTAACTTGCACTGGGGTTTTATATATGTGTCTAGGACAAGATGATAACGTTAATTTAAAAANTATTTTAAGAGANAAAGNTNCTTCATTTTTAAAAGATACTTTATTTTCAGCTATTTCCAAGAAGCCTAAAGGTCATGANTTTAATATATCAAAAAACGGAAATAACATATCAACAAGNAGACACATGTCTGTGACTGGTGGATAAATAGTTCAATANAATATGANAAATTTAATNACAGATATAGATGGNATACTTGTAGGNTGTGCNGAANATCATAATTATGCTACAGGCGTTACAGTATTATCTGGACCNAAACCATTCAAGGCTGCAATTGATGTCAGAGGAGGAGGAGCAGGTACTAGAGAAACTGAAATTTTAAAACTAGAAAGTTCAATTGGTAGAATTGATGCAATTGTTTTATCAGGTGGTTCGGCATTTGGTCTTGATGCTAGCTCAGAAATTCAAAAATTATTGTTTAATGATGGTAAAGGTTATAAAGTTAAAGATCATACTATACCTTTAGTATCTTCAGCAGTAATTTTTGATTTAATACCAAAAAAAAATTATTGGAAAAATGATATTTCTATTTGGAGAATTTTAGCAAAAAAGGCTTATCAAAATCTTTCACGTGATTTTTCTCTTGGTTCTAAAGGCGCAGGGTATGGTGCTACGACAGCAACAGTAAAGGGAGGACAAGGCTCAGCTTCTGCTGAAATGTTTATCAATGAAGGTAAAAAAATTAAAGTAGGTGCTTTAGTTATAAATAATGCTGTGGGAAATCCACTTTTAAACGATGGACCTAATTTTCTATCAGGTTTTCTTGAAATTAATAATGAATTTGGTGGATTAATCGCATCAAAAGAAAAGTACGATGGAAAAATTAGAGCAAAAAGAGTTTCAAATAATATTAATAGTCTAAATACGGTTATTGGAATTGTTGCAACAAATGCACCCTTAAATAGAATTCAACTCAAACGATTGGCAATTATGTGTCAAGGAGCTATATCAAGATCTATTCATCCATCCCATACACCAATGGATGGTGACACAATTTTTGCAATTTCTACAGCGGAATCAGAAGCTAATTTCTCTGAAGGAATAAATAAAACAAGTTTAACAAGCATTAATTCTATCGCATCAGATTGTTTTTCAAGGGCTTGTAACCGGGCAGTATATGAAGCTAATAATATTGGCTCAAAACCTTCATGGAAAGATTTATTTGGTTATTAATTTGTATCCTTATTTTTTTCAAAGCTAGATCTTAATCTATAATAAAAGAANGGGGATATNGGTATTGTTAGTATGTAAACGATAACTAATAAAGTAAATCCTTTAGTNGGATCGCTAATTATGTANTGACNCAAAATNCCAAGGAAAATTAAAAATGGAATNACNAATTTTCTTGGAACAAGCATNACTTTTCCNGAAAAAGTTGGTAAATTACTTACCATGCCNATAGCTATTATAGTCATCCAAACACTAAGATAAAATTCTGTTTTAAACTCGTTTAGTTCAAAAATTGGTACCCCAGTAATAGGCAAAAGTAATAAAAATGCAGCAGCTGGGGTTGGGATACCACTAAAGTAGTTTTTTGCATACACTGGTTTGTCTGAAAGTTCAGAATTAAACCTTGCTAGTCTTAATGCAGAACATATAATAAAAAGTACTACNACAATCCAAAGAAATTTGTTTTCGACTCCTCCCATCCAAAAATAAATTGTTATTGGAGGAATAGTCCCAAAAACCACAAAGTCTGATAAAGAATCTAAATACATACCAAAATTACTTGTTGATTTTAAAAAACGAGCTATTCTTCCATCCAATAAATCAAAAACAGCTGCAATAATTATAAAAATTATAACAAGATTCCAGTTTTCTAACATGGCATGATAAAATGCTTGTAGTCCAAAAATTAAAGCACAGATNGTTATNAAATTTGGTAACAGCCATGTAATTGAAAACTTTTTTGGTTTATCTGAAAAAGNTCTCNTAGCNAATTTNATTNCTTTAATTTTCATAATTTATTTTTTNTTTGAGGATAATTCAGCAAGCACNGTTTCACCNGCAATTGAAGTTTGNCCTTTCAAAACATTTATCTTAGANCCTACTGGTATATAAATATCCACTTTACTTCCAAATCTTATAATTCCAAAAACTTCGCCAGTTTTAAACTTATCACCTTCTTGTGCTTCATTTACGATTCTTCTTGCTAGTAATCCAGCAATCTGAACAAAAGCAATTTTAATTTTACCATTAACATTCATAACCAAAGACATTCTTTCATTTTCTTTAGAAGCCTTATCTAAGCTAGCGTTAAAAAACAGCCCTGGTACGTAATTTTTTTTAATTATTGTTCCTGAAATTGGTGCCCTATTAACGTGAACATTAAAAACATTCATAAAAATNCCAATTTTAAAATATTTACTTTTAGGNAACCCTATTTGCTCATCAGGAANANNCTCTTCCAATTCTATTATTTTTCCATCTGCNGGAGCNACAATCAANTTATTATCNATGTTTTCTGGAATGACNCTATCAGGATTTCTAAAGAAATATATGCACCANAANGTTAAAACTAATCCAAAGAAAAATAAAGGAGACCATAACCAACTTATTAATAAAGTAATTAAACAAAATATTATNATAAACGGNAGGCCCGTTGGATGTATTGGAACAAAAACACTTTTTTTAATAGAATCTAATATTGACATTTTTTTAAAACCCATGAATATTAATGTTGAGTATTATAATGTTTAAATCAGAAGAACACAAGCTTGATAAATTAGAACAAGAATTATTAGATATAGAAAATTTTGCAAAAAATTTAGATCTTAATTCAAAAGATGAAGATCGAATGGTTTTAACGAACATCGTTAATGCTGAAGTTAAGAATATTTCTGATGATGAGATATTAATTAATCAGCCTAAAAATGATTTGATTGATAATTTAAAAAATCTTAAATTAAATCTTGAAAGCCAAATAAAAGAAATTGACAAAATTATTGAAAAAAATTCATAAATAAATATTTTGTTGATTAAAATTAAAAATATTTTATTTTATATGTAATTATAAAATTATTTATATGGGATTTTGGAGATTTTGATGCATTTTTTTCCGGCTAAACTCTGGTGTTTTACCACTTTAGTAACTGCTGCATTTATAGGAACTGCTAATTATAATGTTACAATTGCTGGTGGAGATCCAAATATCAAAGATAAAAAAATTTATAAAACTGGTTCTAATATAAAACAACATAATCATGGTAAGTTATATAATAAAGAAATTAATAAAAACATTGATAAAACCAGCGAAATTAAAAATTCTTCAAAAACTGATAAGCAAATAAAATCTGAAGACTCTACTGTATCTGGTTTTTCTGCAGTAGAAGATGAACCTTTGATTGTAGATTTATCATCTGTTATAGATTCAGATGGTATGGGACAAGTCAGTGTTCAATGGCAAATATCTGATACAGGTACTAATTGGAAAAATATAAGTAAAGAAGTAAGTCAATCATTTACACCAAGAGAAATACATGTTGGAAAAAAATTAAGAGTTGTAATTTCATATGTTGATGGGCAAGGGAATCTAGAAACGCTTATTAGCCCTCCATCATCTACTGTAAAAAATGTAAATGACAAACCTACTGGATCTGCCCGTTTAATAGGAACACCAGTTGAGGATAGTGCGTTAGTTGTGGATACATCAAGCATTTCCGACGAAGATGGTATTGGTGGTTTTGACATATCATGGCAACGATCTTCCTCTCAATCTGATTGGCAAGCGTTTCCTACTACTAATGGCGAAGTTTTAAGATTGAAGCAAGAACACGTTAATTATTCTTTTAGAGCAGTTGTTTCTTATGTGGATAGCCATGGTACTAGAGAGGTTTTATACACAAGTCCCTCAGAATCAATAGATAATCTTGATGACCCTGTTCAAGGTGATGTAACAATAAATGGAACACCTAGAGAAGGTTCCTTATTAAAAGCTATTTCTAACTCATTATCTGACGAAGATGGTATTGCTTCAATAAATATTAGTTGGGAAAAATCAAAAGATGGCCGTAATTGGATCGCACTAAATAGTGTAAGTGGACCTTCACTTAACCTTAATCAAGGATTAGTTGGTTATCAAATTAGAACAAGAGTTGCCGTAGTTGATAACTTTGGTATAGAAACTAATCTGTATAGTCTTGCAACCAGAACTGTAGAAAATGTTAATAACAGACCATCAGGAAGAATTATTATTCGTAGAGTAGGACAATAATAGTAAAATGATTGTATTATTGAATTTCTATTAGTTTTCTATTATATATATATTATATATCTAGGAGCGTAAATGACTGCTAATAACGAATCTAAAAAAAATAAAACCAATATTATACAATTCAAACCTTTTAAAAAGAATGATAAACAAATGTCATCCACTATTGCAGCAATAATAGCTGTCAATATTAATCATCCAGAGAATATTTCACCAGAAGATTATTTAATCGAAAATATTGAACTAAATAAAAACATCGAGCTAGTAGCTTTCGAAGATGCACTAGATGATTTGATTGATAGTTCAAATTTAGATAATAGCAAAAATTCTAAAAACTTTGTCAACGATGCATGAATGATCTTGTTGGTAATTTCATTTTCCAGTTACTGTGATTTTGATTATTATAGCCTTCATAAACATTGTAACAATTTTTAAACCCAAAATTTAAAGCTAACTTAGCTGCCATTAAAGATCTTACTCCCGATCTACAAATAAAAAAAAGGTTATCATTTTTATTAAATTTTCTAAAAAGTAACTTTTTATAACAATTAATAAAATTTTGATCTATTATTTGAGACCATTCTATACAAATAACCTCTTTATTTATTGATGAAAGATCTGGAATTCCAGTAGATAGCCATTCTTCTTTAGATCTTGTGTCAACTAAATAAGAATTATGATGTTTTGATAAAAAATCAAAAGCGTCTAAAAGTTTAATGTCTGATATAATCACATCATAATTTATTTTATTTTGATATTTTCCATATATACGGAGTAATAATTCCAGCTAATAATAATTTATAAAAATCACCCACTATAAAAGGATAAAAACCTTTTAATAAGGCAATATCAAAACCTTTTAAAAAAGCTAATTGACAAATTCCACAAAAATAAATTATGAACATTCCTATTAACATAGAGCTTATTGATAAAAATACGTTTTTGCCCCAACCAAGATCAGCAAGATAACCAACAATAAAAGCAGTCAGAAGAAACCCAAAAATGAACCCCCCAGTTGGTCCCATTAGATAAAGTAACCCCCCACCAAATGCAAAAACAGGAAACCCAATAATGCCTTTAAATATGTAAAGTCCAATTGTAATTGTTGCTAAATGTTTTCCAAACAACATTGCTATCATTAAAACGGCTAGAGGCTGTAAAGTCATTGGGACTGGATAAAGTGGAACTTTAATTTTTGCGGAAATAATAAGCAAAAAGCTTCCTAATAATACAGTTGTTAAAGTAATTAAGATTTTTGTGTTTTTATTATTAGTAACTTTATTAAAAAGATTATATATCCATGGTCCATCATTAATAGGCCTTGTTAAATTTAACATTTATAAACTACCTTGTTACAATTGAATATTATTAATATAATATAACAAATTAATAAATGAAATTAAATTATGAATAATTTAGATGATATTATCACACCAACTTTTAATTGGTTAATGAAAAAAAATAAAGTTGCAATTGCTACAGTTGTTTCAACATGGGGAAGTGCTCCAAGACAAATTGGAGGTCAAATGGTAATCAATAATAACGGTGAGATCATTGGGTCAGTATCTGGAGGTTGTGTAGAAAACTCAGTAATATCGGAAGCACTTGAGTCAATTAAAGACAGAAAGCATAGAATTAAAGATTATGGCATCACAAATGATTTAGCTTGGGAAGTTGGTTTAGCTTGTGGTGGTAACTTAAAAATTTTAATACAACCACTAGAGGATAATGATAAAATAATTTACGCTATTAAAAAAAATATTGATAACAGAAAGCAAATAATTGTTAAAAATGATTGTATAACTGGTAAAAGAGAAATTATTCAAAACATTGAAGGAGGGCAAAAAAAGACAAGCTTCTTAGACAAAAATCAAAATATTTTTTACCATATTATAGAACCAAAACCAAGATTATTTGTAGTTGGTGGTGTCCATCTTTCTCAATCACTGTCTTCTCTTGCAAATATATGTGAATATGACGTAACAATTATTGATCCAAGAGATTATTTTGCAAATAAACAAAGATTCCCTAATGATAAAATAATCAATGAATGGCCTGATATTGCATTAGAAAAATTTAATTTAAATTCATCAGATAGTATCGTTACACTTACTCATGATCCAAAAATTGATGACCTAGCATTAAAATTAGCCCTGGATTCCAAAATTGGATATATTGGTTCTCTTGGTAGTAAAAAAACACATGAAGCTAGAATTGAAAGATTATTAGCTGAAGGTGTGAGTATAGTAAAAATTAATCAAATTCATTCTCCAATTGGGCTAAATATTTCATCAAAAACACCACAGGAAATTGCAATCTCTATAATGGCTGAAATAACTCAAGTAAGAAGGAGTTATTGATTAATAGTAAAATACTAAAAGTCGTCTTAGCTGCTGGTTTAAGTAAAAGGTATGGCTTGAGAAATAAGATATTAGAAAAAATAAATGCCAAATCTATTATTGAATCCATTTTAGAAAACTTAATAAGTTTGAACGCTTATAAAAAAGATATCATTATAATTGGAGGCAACGATTATATCTCCTTGAAAAAAAAAATGTCAAAATATGATATTAAAATTATGTATAACCAAAATTATAGAAAAGGTATAGGTAGTTCAGTTTCATTAATTTTAAAAAAAAAAATAACCTATTCTGGAATAATGTTTATCCCTGGTGATATGCCCTTAATAACATTAAAAGATTATAAAAAATTAATTATGACATTTTTGAATAACGAAAATAAAATTATTAGTCCATCTTATAAAGGAATATATGGAAACCCTTTAATCATTCCTAAGATCTATTTTAATTTGATAAAAAATCTACAAAAAGATAATGGTGCAAGAAAATTTCTACCACCTAAGGAGTTCATTTATGTGCCTTGTAGTAAGGGAACAATATTTGATATAGACACTAAAAGTAAATTGTTAAAAGCCAAAATTTTAAATAAAATGTTAATGAATAAATAACTATGAATTTTTTTTAAAATTTAAAGCGACCATTAATAATGGTGGTATCATAAAAAAAGTTAATAAAGTTGACATTGTTAAGCCTCCAAAAATCACAGCCCCAATGCCTCTATAAAGTTCAGATCCTGCTCCAGGAAATAATAACAAAGGCATTAATCCAAATAGACTTGTCAAAGTTGACATAAAAATTGGTCTAATTCTATTTTTTGTAGCTTCCAAAATACATTCTTTCAAATTTAAATTTTCATGTTTTTTATGCCACATAGTTTGTTCAACCATTAAAATAGAATTGTTAACTACAACTCCCGTCAAGATTATAAAACCTAACATCGTTAACATATCAAGTGGTTGTTTAATAAAAGTATTTAAAAATATTAAAGCAATTATTCCTCCAGCTGCAGCAGTAGGTACAATAACTAATACTATTAATGGAAGTATGAATGATTTCATCAATATAGTTAATAATATAAATATAACAAACAATGCAATTATAACATTTTGTTTCATACTTTCCCAAGTTCTTTCTAACTCACTAGCAGCACCAGAAATATTAATAAAAACACCATTTTTCAATTTTTTATTCATCGGTTTTATTAATTTATCTTTTAAAGTTTTTATAGATTCTTCTAAAGATATATTTTCATTTGGTCTCAATTGTATTGATAATACCCTTTTACCAGAAAGGCGTTTTATTTGATTAGGTAATCCTACTATTTCTAAATCCGCAATTTGAGATAAAGTAATTATTTCTCCATTTTTGGTTACAAAAGAAAAATTATTTAAATCATCAATTTTATTTAAATTTCTTTTGCTAGATAATAATGTCATATCAATTAATCTTCCTTCAAAAGGAATTTCTGACACTCTTAATCCATCGTTATATACATCTAAAACTGTAGCAAATTCTCTAGCATTTAAACCATATTCTGATAATTTTAAATTATTAGGTTTTATAATCACTTGAGGAGTTCCGTTATTCAATGTTGGTATTGACCTAACTTGATGTCCTTGTGANGGAGGAAATTCTTTTCTAATGCTNNNAAACAANTCTTGGGCAATTGGTTTTATTTGATTTAGAGAAGGTCCNGTTATATTTACTCTTATTGACCTAGATCCACCAACAGATCTTCCAAATAATGAAGCTTGTTGTGCAAAGGCTCTAGCACCAGGTTGAGATCTAACAGGTTTAGTTAATATAGGTAAAATTTCTTTAACTCTCTTTGGATCCTCTGTNGTAGCTCCTGCAAATGCACCNCCTGAATAAGCAACAAAAAAGAATCTAGANATTTTTGGTTTACCNTCTGATGTTTCAACTTTTTTCTCCCATAAGGGTCTTGCAGATTTTTCCATAGCTTTAGCTATATCAAGAGTAGCTTCTTTATTATAACCAGGAGGTACTATAATTCTTGCAAAAACAAAATTTCGATTGCCATCTGGAAGATAATCTAAAGGAGGAATTAATGACAATACAAATACAAATGATATTAGAATAATCCCAATAATTACCATTAATCCTCTCTTAAGAGATTTTAAAGACCATTCAATATAATTTAAAATTAATTTTCTTAGATTTTTTGCTAAATCATCAAGAAAAGGAATATTTAATATCCTATTTTTATTTTGGTCTTGATTTCCTAATGAAAGTTTTGCCATAGTTGGTATCAAAGTTAATGAAACTAAAACAGAAATAACCACTGAAACTGATATTGCTACAGCAATATCTCTAAATAGCTGACCAACTGGTAGATCAATCATTAAAACTGGTATAAAAACTATAACAGTTGTTAGGGCAGATCCTAAAATAGGTTTCCAAACTTGCAATGCCCCATTTAAAGCAGATTTTTCTGAATTAATTCCAGATTGATTAAGTCTAAATATATTTTCTTGGCTAACAATAGATGCATCCACAACCATTCCAACTGCAAATGCTAAACCAGCCAATGAAATAACATTAATTGATAAACCTAAAGAAGAGATCATTACAAAAGTACCAATGACAGAAATAGGAATAGCAAACATAATTATTAAAGTAGGCCTATAACTTCTTAGAAAGAGCAATAAGACAATTACCGCTAAAATTCCTCCGATTATTATATTTTGCTGAACTAAGTCAATTGCATTATTTATATATATTGTTTCATCGTAAACATTATAGAGATCTAAACCTTTAGCATTGAGATTATTTAAATTTAAATTTTTAATTTCTGCATTAAGAAAATTCATTGTTTTAACAACATTTGCTCCAGGTTCTCTTAAAACAGCGAAAGTAATGGCATCTTCACCATTTATTCTTCTAAAACTGGTTGGATCTTTATATGATATATAAATATCTGCAACATCTCCTAATTTTAATGATGCACTACTAACAGCTGAAGAATTGTCTGTTTTAATTATAATTTCTCTAGCACTTTTTGGTGTATAGGCTATAGATTGAGCTCTTAAGGTATATGTTCTTTTACCTTCTATTAATTCTCCTGCTGTTAATTGTGCAGAACTATTTTTAAGGCTATCAATTAAACTGTTAATACTAATGCCAAAATTTGCTAATTTTAGCATATCAACACTTATTTTAAGTTCCTTTTTACTTCCACCTCTAAAAGTTATTTCTGATACGCCTTCAACTCTAGACAAATTTTCAATTATTTCAAACTCAACAAGATTACCTAAAGTTTTCATATCCTCAATCTTAGAGTTTTTAGTTTTTATCAATACCAATCTTGAAATTGGACTATCTTCTGAATTTGAAGTTCTTACAATAGGTTTAGAAGCTTCTTCAGGAAACCCATTTATGGTTGAAATACGATTTAACAATTTGATAGTAGCATCATCAATTTCTTGACCAATATTATATGTCAAAGTTACTCTTCCAGATCCGTATCTACTATCAGATTCAATTTTTTCAATTCCAGGTAATGAACTTATTGATCTTTCTAAACGAGTAATTATCTCTCTTTCAATATCATCTGGGGATGCCCCTTGCCATGAAACACGTACTTGAAGTATTGGTTTATCAATATCAGGTGTCATTTGAATTGGAATGTCTTTAAGTGCAACAAAACCAAAAAAAATAGTTAGAAAAACTAATGCTAATATAGCAACAGGATTTCTAATACAAAGTTTTATAAAATTTTTCATTAATTAAATTTTTGAATTTTTACTGACTGATTTTGTCTAATATTTTCATTTCCTCTAACAACAACTTTATCGCCTTCATTAATACCTGATTTAATTTCAATTTTATCTTTAAAAGACTGTCCAATTAAAACTTTCTTTCTTTTTGCTTTATTATTGACAATTATATAAACGAACTTATTTAACCCATCTGCAATCAAAGCATCTTTTGGAACAACTAAACGGGCTATACCGTCATTAACGGGTATTTTTAATTCAACCCTTCTATTAGGAAAGTTCAATTCATTTGGAAATAATGTTGGAACTTTGATCTTAATTAATCTTGAGCCAGTTTTAATATTCTCTGAAGCTATTATAGCTCTAATTGTTGAATTTATAATCTTATTCTCATTAATAATTTGGACTGGAAATTCAGGCTTTAACTTTAAAGCTAAATCAGACCTTAAAGAAGTTTCAATCTCATTATTCATTGGATCCAATATAGAGCCAATATTTGTACCTTTTTTTAGAAAAGAACCCAACTTAATATCAAAATTAGTAAGGTTTCCATTAATAGGAGATTTTATTACAGTATTATTTAAATCTTCTTTGCTAGATAAAAGTAAATATGACATTTTTTTTAAATCAAACTCGACTTTAGCAACCAGTTTTTTCAAGTTAATTTTTTTAATTCTTAAATCATCATATAAATCATTTGAAATGACTTTACTATTTTTTAAATTTAAAAACCTTTTTAATTTATCACTTACAATAGATAATTCTTCGTTTAATAATTTTTGATTATTTTGATTATACAGAATTTCAGCTTTATATCTCAGGATCAATCTTTTTATATTTTTACTCTCTAATTCAAGTAGTTTTTGACCTTTAACAACTTCAGCGCCTTCAAGAACAAATACTTTTTTAACTTCCTCATTTACCTTTGAAATGATTGCATAGGGTTTTAAAGAAATTATTCTGCCATATGAGGGAGTTAAACTATATAATTGAGTTTTACTAGCTTTAACAACTTCAACTACAGCAGCCCTAAAAGTACCTTTTTTAAATGATTTTTGTTGTGCATAGACTTGGGTGTGTAAAATTAAAGAAATTAGTAGAAAAACAAATATTTTCATAAACTTTAAATTAAATTTGTTAAGTTTTTGGTCCAAATCTTACTAAATTTAAACCGTTTTCAGTGTCGCAAAATTGATCAAAGTTGTTTATAAATAATTCTGCTAATTCAAAAGCTTTTTCTTTCCAATCAAGATCCGTTTCCCAACTTTTTCTTGGATCAAAAATGTTAGAATCAAGGTCACTTAGCTCAATTGGAACTTTCAAATTAAATATTGGAACCATAGTTGTTGTGGCTTTATCAACTTCACCATTCAATATTTTGTCAATAATAAATCTAGTATTTTTAAGTGAAATTCTTTTACCCTTTCCATTCCAACCTGTATTTACAAGATAAGCCTTTGAATTGTTCATTTCCATTCTTTTAGATAAAACATCAGCGTATTTAGTTGGATGCAAAGTTAGAAAGGCAGCACCAAAACAAGCTGAAAACGTCGGTGTTGGCTTATCGACACCCCTCTCTGTACCAGCTAACTTAGCAGTGAAACCAGAGAGAAAATGGTATTGAGCTTGTTCATTACTTAAAATTGAAACTGCTGGAAGAACACCAAAAGCATCTGCTGTTAGAAAAATCACCTTATTGGCATGTCCACCTTTTGAAACTGGTTTTACTATGTTGTTAATGTGATAGATAGGATACGATACTCTTGTATTTTCAGTTAACGAAATGTCTTTATAGTCAACTTTACCTTCATCGTTTACGATAACATTTTCTAGTAAAGCGTCTCTTTTAATAGCTTTAAATATATCTGGTTCTTTATATGGGTCGAGGTCTACAGTCTTAGCGTAACAGCCACCCTCAAAATTAAAAATACCATCATCATCCCAACCATGTTCATCATCACCAATCAAACTTCTATTAGGATCTGTAGATAATGTTGTTTTCCCAGTTCCGGATAATCCAAAAAATAAGGCTACTGATTCGTCATTTATACCTTTGTTAGCAGAACAATGCATTGAAGCAATTCCTCTTTGAGGCAACAAGTAATTCATTACGGCAAACATGCCTTTTTTCATTTCACCACCATACCAAGTTCCACCGATCAATTGTATTTTCTCAGTTAAATTGAAAGCAATAAAAGTCTCTGAATTCATTTTATGTTTTTTAAAATCTTTATTACTTGTTTTAGAACCGTTTATCACATGGAAGTCTGGAACAAAATTCTTCAACTCTTTTTCAGAAGGTCTGATAAACATGTTCTTTACAAAATGAGCTTGCCATGCAACTTCCATAATAAACCTTACTTTTAAACAAGTATCTTTGTTAGCTCCACAAAAAGCATCTATTACATATATTTTTTTTTTTGATAATTGACTTGTTACTTTAAATTTAAGGTCATCCCAAACATCTTTATTGATTGGTTTGTTGTCGTTTTTTTTATTTTCAGAGGTCCACCAAAAATTATCTTTAGTTGTATTATCTTTAACAATATACTTGTCTTTTGGTGATCTACCAGTATAAATACCTGTTTTAACATTTATAGCACCATATTCCGTATTCTGTGCTTCTTCAAAACCACTTAAACCTGGTAGTGTTTCTTCTTGGTATAATTCGTCAAACGATGGGTTGTATATTATTTCCAACGGATCAATTATTCCAATCTTTTTTAGTTGATCTAAAATCATTATTTATAGAATTGTAACAACATATAACGGTTAAAAAATATCAATTTAACAATTATCCAGTCATTGCCAAGCAAAAAATTAAAAAAATTATATTTTTTTATATTTATTTTTTATTATTTATTTAAATTAANTTAATGAAAAAANTATTTATAATNGGAAATGGATTATCNGCCTGGTGTGTTGCTAATGCTTTTNTAGAAAAAGATGTNAGCATAACATTAATTGGAGANAGTAAAAAAACATTTGGAGCCCAACAATTATCNCCTAATGGTTTTAATGCTTTACAGAATTTGANGGAAAATAATAATTTTAAAAANAGTATTAACGAGATAGTTGAGTTAAGAATNAATACTTACAAAAATGGAAAATTTAAAAATTTAAATAAATTTTACTTTAATGAATACAATCTGAATTACTACNCAATAAGTAGAGAAGTACTTTTAAAACTTTTAATCAAAAATATTAAAAAGAANAAAAAGATTAATGAAATTGATTCNAATTGTGTTGGTATAATTGATAAAAATAATAATAAACTTTGTGTTTTATTAGAAAATAACGAGAAACATCTCTGCGATATGNTAATTGGCACTGATGGAGTTAACGGTGTTTCAAGGAAATATGTTTGTGGTGAAAGTAATATTGTTAAAAAAAAGTATTTTCGTGGAATTTCTAAAGATACAAAAGAATATTTACTATTACAAAAAACTCTACAATTAAATTTTACAAAATATGGACATGTTGTTTCTTATCCTTTTATTAATGGAAAAAACAAATTTTTAAATTATGTTTTTGTTCCAAATATAAATTTTCAACAGTCGAATAAAACTAANGAAAATTTAAATGGNATAATGGAATTTGCTTTAATCAACTGGAAAGAAGTGTCTTTCTCATTTTTTGATGAAGAAATTCAATCTACTTTTAAGAAAAATGTTTTATTATTTGGAGATGCTGGCTACACTTTTGAACCTCATTTAGCTCAAGTAGGAAATCAAATAATTGANGATTCCTTTTATTTAAAATGCTTGTTAGATAAAAATGATGATTATAATGAAATTTTTTACAAATTCTCAANAAAACGNTTTAAGAAAAAAAGAGAACTGCAATCTATTTCAAATTTNATTGGAAAATCATTTGGNTTAANAGATTTCAAATATCTAAGAGATATTGTTTATGCAAATTTATCTGACAAGTTAATCTATAATTTTTTTAATAAGGTCTGGAATGATTAGTAAAAATTTTATTAGTGTGATATTTGTCTTTTTAATGTCTTACACTTTTTCAGCAAAATCTGATATTTACAAATTTAGTTTTGAAGGTATCGACGGTAAACAAATTTTTTTAAAAGATTTTAAAAATAAACCTATATTAATTGTCAATACAGCTTCACTATGTGGTTATACATATCAATATGAGGAATTAGAAGAACTTTACAAGAAATACAAAACTAGGAATTTAATAATTATTGGAATTCCTTCAAATGATTTCGGTAATCAAGAATTTGATAATAATAAAAAAGTAAANGAATTCTGCTCTTTAAATTTTAATATTACTTTTCCAATGACATCTATAACTTCAGTTAAAGGCACTGACAAACACCCTTTTTTTGATTGGGTTAAAAAACAAGGTGGAGTATTATCAACACCTAAATGGAACTTTTATAAATATTTGATTGATAGAGANGGTAATTTAGCATCTTGGTTTTCAAGTATAACAAAACCTTTATCTAGAAAACTATTAAATGAATTAGAAAAGATTATATAAAAGAATTCATTTAAAATAATGAATTCTTTTATATTAAATAATAAATCCTATTCTCTATTTCCAANNAGTGCTAATAAAAATTGGAACATTAAAATAAAATCAAGATACAAAGTTAATGCACCAATAATTGATTTNTTACCTGATGTTTCACTATCNTCNCCNGCAAGATACATATTTTTAATTTTTTGTGTATCGTAGGCAGTCAANCCAGCAAAGATTAAAACTCCAATAATTGANATCATAAAACTTAAACCAGATGATGCNAAAAAGATATTAACNATTTGTGCGATTATAAGTCCAAATACGCCCATTATAAGNAACGANCCAAGACCACTTAGAGATTTTTTTGTAGTATATCCATAAATTGATAATCCAGCAAATGAGGCAGCCGTTATAAAAAAAACTCTAACAACTGATTCCCCAGTATATACTAATANTAATGATGATAAAGATAGTCCCATTAAACCTGCATATATGTAAAAAAGGTTTCTGGCTTTACCTGCACTAATACTTTGTAATTTTGCTGAAATATAAAATACCATCCCAAGGGGTGCTAATATAACTACCCATTTTAAAGGGCTTAAAAAGAAGAGTTCACCAATTGGTGTTAATTGTCCATTAGAAACTGAAAGAAAGTTTAATCCTAATGCCAATAAACCTGTTAAAGCAAGCGCTGTTGTCATGTGGTTATAGACACCTAACATGTATGATCTTAAACCTAGATCAATTTGAGCGGCCTGAGCTTGAGAACTCGACATAAAACGATTATCATTCATAATTTATCCTTTGANGTTAATTTATTATAATATAGTTATAAAAGTTAATTAAAGCAAGATGATCATCTCATAAAATAAATAATTTTTAAGCTAAATACTAATTTAAACNATTTAAAATAGACTTTTTCTTTTTTTCAGTCTTTGATTTAAGTTGACCACAAGCTGCTGAAATATCATNGCCACGTGTNANTCTTATTGGAGTGGGATAACCAGCTTTCATAATTATATTTGAAAAAAGTTTTATTTGTTCAGAAGAAGATGTTTCATAAAAAGATCCTCTCCATGGATTAAAAGGAATTAAATTTATTTTTGATGGTATTCCTTTAATTAATTTTAATAACTCAAAAGCGTCTTCCTTTTTATCATTTACTCCTTTTAACATCACATATTCCCAAGTTATTCTTCTAGAGTTTGANAAACTTGGATATTTTTTACAGGCATCTATGAGGGTTGATATATTATATTTCTTATTTATTGGAACTAATTCATCTCGTAGTTTGTCATTCACAGCATGAAGTGAAATAGCCAAATTTACATCTAGGTCAACGCCACATTGTTTTATAATTGGTACTATCCCTGATGTTGACATAGTTATTCTTCTTTTTGAAATGCATAAACCATTTGATGACATGACTATCTTTAATGCTTTTCTTACATTTTCATAATTAAGCAATGGTTCTCCCATTCCCATCATAACTAAATTGGTTACTTTTCTATTAGTTTTACTCATTGGCCAATCTTTTAAATAATCAATTACAGTAAAAATTTGTCCTAGAATTTCGTGAGTATTTAAGTTTCTTACTAATTTTTGGGTTCCTGTATTACAAAATGTACAACTTAAAGTGCAGCCAACCTGACTTGAAATACATATTGTCCCTCTATTACCTTGAGGAATAAAAACTGTTTCAATTAAACTTTTATCACTTAATTCTAATAACCACTTCAAGGTTCCATCATCACTTTTATGAATTTTATTAATTGTTGGTCTATAAATAAATGATGAATCTTGAAGCAAACTTCTAGTTTTTTTATCCAAATTTGTCATTTCTTGAAAATTTGTTTGTCCAAAACAATATAGCCAGTTCCAAATCTGTTTTGCTTTAAATGACTTAAGACCCATTTCAAGACAAAATTTTTCTAATTCATCTAAAGATAACTCTATAATATTTATTTTGCGCATTTAAGTTATGAACAATTTTTGTCAATAATTGATAAGGTTTTAGTAAATCCACTTAAAGAATAATAATCCTTAACAATATTGCCAGGAGAGGATGTTCCTTCAATAAATAATTTATTTCCTTTTTTCATTTTTCTAACTAATAATTTATCCACTTTTGGAGATTCTGACCAAGCTCTGTCGTCAACAGGAAAAAGTAGAGTAGTATTTTTATCTATAATAAATTTAACTTTAGTATTCTTTTTAAAATTAAAACCTGCAACAACAGACACCTCATGGTTTGAACCACCTTTNATATTAGTGACAAAAACATAGGTTTTACCTCTATTATTTTTATCGTATTTTCCTGTAGATTTTAATGGCTCTGATGCAATGAAACAAGTTTTACCATTTTTTTCTTTGTTTGAATATGCTGTCCAATTTTTATAAGAACCAATAATTTTAGTCTTAGCGATTGAATGGGATACAAATGCANTGCTTATAATTAAAAAGACTATAAATTTGCTTAATTTTTCATTCATTACTGAAATTAATATAATAGTAAATCAAAATGGTTACAACCACTACTGTTAAAAATCTTCTTAGCAAAATATACCAACTATAAATATACTTTAGGTAATATAAAATCTCATCCAAAACTTGGCAAATAGAGAACCCTAAAATCAAAAAAATAATATTTGTAAAATTTGGAACTAATATTGCTGAAAAGGCNATAAAAAAAGGTATCAGCGATAATATNGGTAAAATATAGAATAAATTCTTGTTTTTTTTTATAAAAAAACTTAANGATAACCCCCAATAAGTCCCACTTAAAAAACTTAAAATAATTATTCCATACCAAATAGTAAATTTAATTACTTCAATGTTTAAAAAAAAATTTTCAGACACATTTTCTATCAATGGAAATCCAAAAGGTATTAAGCCTGAAATACCAATTAAAATAGAAATATATTTAATTTTTATATTAATTATGTTTTTCATAAATTTGATCTAATATTTATAAATGGACCAATACAACAANAAAAAACATAAGTTGATAGAGATTTTATTGTTAACATTATTTTTNCCATCTTTTATAATAATTTTTCAATTGCAAATTTTTGTTATACCTATGCTTTTATTTGCAAGCATAACAATAATATTTNTAAATAAAGAACAAATTCTAAAAAATTTATACCCCTCAANATTTAAGTCTTATTTAGAATTGCTTTGTTTTGACATAACAGTAATTTCAGTAGTTTTTTTATTTATGATTTTATCAGATAATGATTTTGAATTTTTATATTTAAGTCACGAAGGATATAGTTATTTCATATTCATAAGTCTATTTTATCTATTTTTTTCAGTTATACCTCAAGAGATAATCTTTCGTTTTTTATTTTTTCAAAGGTATGAATTTGTTTTTGGTAAATATCATTTAATTTTTATTAACTCATTGGTATTTTCTCTTTTACATATTATATATTTTGATATCTACTTATTATTTCTTTCATTTTTTGGAAATATATTGTTTACAATTAATTATTTTAAATATAGATCAATTTTGCTAGTAGTTATTGAACATTATTTAATTGGACAATCCATAATAATATTAGGTTTTTTTAACAATTTTAATTCTTCAATTATAAAAAAACTTTATAATTTATTACTTTTCAATTAAATATATTATCATGAATATTAATAAGATAGTTTTAGCATATTCTGGTGGGCTAGATACATCTGTAATTTTAAAATGGCTTCAAAAAAAATATCTCTGTGAAGTTATTACTTTTACAGCTGATATTGGTCAAGGTGAAGAAGTTGAGCCTGCAAGAGAGAAGGCTAAAAATCATGGCGTAAAAAAAATCTATATAGAAAATCTTAAAGAAGAATTTGTTAAAGATTACGTTTTNCCAATGTTNAGAGCTAATGCATTATACGAAGGTGTTTATTTGCTAGGNACATCTATAGCAAGACCCTTAATTGCTAAAAGACAAATTGAAATAGCTGAAGAAGTTGGTGCTGATGCAGTATCCCATGGTGCAACAGGAAAAGGGAATGATCAAGTAAGGTTTGAACTAGCTTACTTAAGTTTAAATCCAAATATTAAAATTATAGCACCTTGGCGAGAATGGGAACTTTCAAGTAGGTCCAAGTTAATTGAATATGCTGAAAAGAATCAAATTACTGTTCCAAAAGATAAAATGGGAGAAGCTCCTTTTAGCATAGACGCTAATTTGTTACATATTTCAGCTGAAGGAAAAATTTTAGAGGATCCATGGACTGANCCAACCGAGTTAGTATTTTCTAGAACCAAATCACCTATNGAAGCNAAAAATGAAGTNNCTGAAATTCAATTAAGATTTAAAAATGGTGATCCTGTAGAATTAAATGACANAAAACTGACCCCNGCAGANATGCTTCATGANTTAAATTTACTTGGTGGAGAAAATGGTATTGGAAGGATTGATATAGTTGAAAATCGTTTTGTTGGAATGAAATCAAGAGGTGTTTATGAAACTCCTGGGGGAACAATATTATTTCATATGAGAAAAGCTATAGAATCTATAACTTTAGATAAGGGAGCTTCTCACCTTAAAGATGAATTAATGCCAAAATATGCAGAATTAATTTATAATGGATTTTGGTTCTCCCCTGAAAGACAAATGCTTCAAAAAGCCATTGATGAAAGTCAAAAAAATGTAAACGGGACAGTAAGAGCAAAATTATACAAAGGTAATGTAATAATTACTGGAAGAAAATCTCCTAATTCTCTTTATGATGAAGACTTAGTAACTTTTGAAGAAGGTTCTTTCAATTACAACCACCAAGACGCAGAGGGCTTCATAAAATTAAATGCCCTNAGATTAATGATGAATAAAATTAAACAAAAATAAATTTTTAACTGCAAATNTTACCAATAGAACCATCATTTGACTTTTGTTTCAATATNACCTTTCCAGTAGGCGCTAGGACAAAACTATTATTTCGCATACCTGTTTCACATTGTTTGGCCTTAACAAATTGATATTCAATTTTATCATGTTTATTAGCTTCAACTAGAAAGTTTTTTACATTGTTGTCTTTTAAAGCAAATAATGAATATAATATTAAAATACATACTTCCATTTAATTCTCCTTTTATGNTATATTTTATTATAAAAACTAAAATGACTATAATTTGATTAAATTAGGCATTTTTTTGACTATTAACTTTTTTATAATAAAATATTGCTTCTAATATATATATCATGGAAAATGTTAAGCTAAATAATAAGAGAGATAAAAAATTGAAAAAAATTAATAAGCCAAATGGTTTAATGAAAGCAATTGAAATTGTGGAATTTGGTGGTCCTGAAAATTTAAAATTAAAACAAAGAAACATCCCAAAATTAAAAAAAGGNGAAATTCTAATCAAGGTNATTTTTGCAGGCGTTAATCGACCTGATATACTTCAAAGAGAAGGNAACTACCCTGTCCCAAAAACAGCTAGCGATATTCCTGGNTTAGAAGTATCAGGAATANTTGTCGATAGAGAAAAAACNGCNTCAAAATATCCAGTTGGATCAAAAATTTGTGCTTTATGTCACGGAGGTGGTTATGCGGAATACGTTGCTGTAAATCAAGATCATTGTCTNCCAATACCAAAGAAAATTAGTTTAGAAGAAGCTGCATGTATACCTGAAACATTTATTACAGTTTGGAGCAATGTTTTTTTGAGAGGTGGTTTAAAGAAAAACGANAGCATACTAATTCACGGTGGTGCCAGTGGTATAGGGACAACAGCAATACAATTAGCTAAGATATTTGGAGCTAAAGTTTATGCAACTGCAGGATCTTCAAAAAAATGCGCTGCAATAAAAAAACTTGGTGCAATTGAATGTATTAATTACAAAAAAGAAAATTTTGAAAAAAAAATCAAAAAACTAACNAATGGAAAAGGAGTTAATTTAATATTAGACATGGTTGCTGGAGATTATGTAGAAAGAAACTTAAAATGTCTTGATGAAGATGGAAGACTGGTGATAATTGCTGTTCAAGGCGGTTTAAAAGGAAATGTTAANTTTGGNTATATAATGAGAAATAGATATACAATTACNGGATCTACTNTAAGACCTCAAGAGGATAAAATAAAAGCATCATANATACGAAGTTTAATTAAACATGTCTGGCCATTCTTAGAAAAAAGACAAATTACCCCAGTTATTCAAAAAAGTTTTGGACTAACAAGAGTTTCATTTGCTCATAAAGCTCTTGAAAAAGGCGACCATATTGGAAAATTTGTACTTAAAGTTTAAATTATATTAAATTTACTTAAAGCTTTTTTACAATCCTCAAATACATCTGGATTTTCTACGGTNGGTGGCATNGACCAAGTTTCTTTGTTAATTATACTTCTNATTGTTTTTCTAAGAATTTTTCCTGACCTNGTTTTTGGAAGAGTTTGAACAATAGCTACTTTTTTAAAAGATGCTACAGGACCTATTTCGTTTCTTATCATATTAACTATTTCTTTACAAATTTCATCATGCTCTCTATTACAACCAGCATTTAAACAAGCTAAACCAATTGGAACCTCTCCTTTTAAATCATCTCTTGCACCAACTACAGCGCACTCAGCTACATCTGAATGGTTTGAAATAACCTCTTCCATAGCACCTGTAGATAATCTGTGGCCTGCTGTGTTAATTACATCGTCTGTCCTAGACATTACAAAAATATAGCCATCATCATCCATAAACCCTGCATCACCAGTTTCATAATAACCCGGAAATTTTGACAAATATGCCTCTACAAACCTATCATCCGCATTCCATAGAGTTGGAAGACATGAGGGTGGTAAAGGTAACTTTATGCAAATTGATCCCAATTTATTTGATGAAAGTTTTTTACCTTGATTATCCAAAATATCAATATCATAACCTGGTAAAGGAACAGTTGGTGAACCTTTTTTTATAGGTAATAATTCAATACCTGTTGGATTAGACGCAATTGGCCAACCTGTTTCAGTTTGCCACCAGTGATCAATAATTGGTATTTGCAACTTTTTTTCTAACCATGATACAGTGTCAGGATCTGCCCTCTCTCCAGCTAAAAACAGTGTTTTTAAAGATTTAAGTTTTTCTCTATTAATATATTTACCTTCATTATCTTCTTTTTTCACAGCTCTAAGTGCAGTGGGTGCAGTAAAAAAAGACTTTACCTTATATTCACTTATAATCCTCCAAAAAGTACCTGCGTCAGGNGTCCCCACAGGCTTACCTTCAAATAAAACTGTTGAACATCCCTGAAACAATGGAGCATATATGATATATGAATGACCAACTACCCAACCGATATCAGAAGCGGCCCAAAAAACATCCCCAGGATTAACATTATAAACATTTTTCATTGACCATTTTAGAGACACTAAGTGACCAGCGTTGTCTCTTACAACACCTTTAGGTTGACCAGTGGTACCTGAAGTGTAAAGAATATATAAAGGATCATTTCCTTTTACTGGTACTGGATCAATGAATTCAGCATCCTTAATAATTTCATTCCAACTTACATCAATCCCTCTATTTAATGAAGCTTCTAATTGTGATCTTTGAAAAATTATACAATTACTTACTTTATGCTTTGACAATTTTATTGCTTCATCTAAAAGAGGCTTATATTCCACTATTCTTCCTGGTTCTAATCCACAGGAAGCAGAGATAATTAATTTTGGTGAACAATCATCAATCCTTACAGCCAATTCTTTAGAGGCAAACCCTCCAAATACTACCGAATGAACAGCTCCTAACCTAGCTATTGCAAGAACAGCAATTACAGCCTCTGGTATCATAGGCATATAAACTATTACTCTATCACCTTTTAAAATATTATATTTTTTCAATGCCCCAGCAAATTGTGAAACTTTATCCTTTAATTCATTATAAGTTAATTTTGATTTTGAATTTGTGATTGGGCTATCATAGTATATGGCAACTTGATCTCCTCTTCCTTCCAAAATATTTTTATCAATAGCGTTATAACTACTATTCATGACTCCATCAGAAAACCATTCATAAAAATTATCATTCTTTTTAGTTAAAATATTTTCAGGAAACTTTTTCCAAACAACATCTTTAGCATTATTTTTCCAAAATTCGATTGGATTTTGTTTCCATTTGTTATAGATATCAAGATATTTCATTTTTCTAAGTTATCCTGGATTTTCTATAATTATGCATTCTTTTCACATGGTTAGTAGTTTTTTCNATTACTTTTTGAGCTGCATCTACTACTGACGATCCAGGTCCAAAAATCTCTGTTACACCCGCATCATAAAGAAATTGATAATCTTTTTTAGGTATAACACCTCCACAAAAAACTAAAATATCATCAGCATTTTGTTTATTCANTTCAGANATTAATTCAGGAATTAAATTTTTATGNCCTGCTGCTAGNGACGAAACTCCTATCACATGTGCTTTTTTTTCAATAGCCTCTTCAACAGCTTCAGCTGGAGATTGAAATAAATTTCCAACTTCAACATTAATCCCAAAATCTGAAAAAGCTGATGAAATAACCTTAGCTCCTCTATCATGGCCATCTTGNCCTAATTTAGCCATGTAGATTGTAATAGTCTCATTATCAATTTCTTTAAATTTATCTAGAGCTTTTTTTATTTTTTTTAGCTCATTTTTATGNTGAAAATTTTTGGCATATACTTCNGTGACAATAGTTTGTTTAGTTTCGTAACGAGTATATATTTTTTCTAATGCAAAAGACGTCTCACCAACAGTTGCTCTATTTCTCATTGCCTCTACAAAAACATCAAGCAAATTTTNATCATTATTTCTGGCAGCTATTGAAATTTTTTCTAGAGATTCTTTAACTAGAACATTATCCCTTTTTGATTTAATTTTATTTAATTTATCAACTTGTTCTTTTCTCACNTGAAAATTATCAATATCAAGCACTTCAACCTCATCTATACTAGATGATTGAAACTTGTTNACTCCAACAATAATATCTTTCTCTGAATCAATCCTAGCTTGTTTTTCAGTAGCAGATTTTTCTATTTCCAATTTAGGAAAGCCACTAATTATGGCCTTCGTCATGCCACCCATACCATTAATTTTTTCTATAAGACTATTCGCATTTTGGATTAAATCATTTGTTAAGTTTTCAACGTAATAACTTCCCGCCAAAGGATCAATAACATCAGTTATACCAGTTTCATTTTGTAAAATTAATTGAGTATTTCTNGCTATTTTTGCTGAAAATTCAGTTGGCAATGCTATTGCTTCATCAAAAGAGTTAGTGTGTAAAGATTGTGTCCCACCTAGAACTCCTGATAGTGCTTCAATGGTAGTTCTAATTATATTATTGTATGGATCTTGTTCTTGTAAACTGGCTCCAGAAGTTTGACAATGAGTTCTTAAAATTTGAGATTTAGGATCTTTATTATTAAATAATTTTTTAACCCAATGAGACCATAAATATCTTGCTGCTCTCAATTTAGCTGCCTCCATAAAAAAATTCATTCCAATTGCAAAAAAGAATGATAATCGAGGAGCAAATTTGTCAACATCAAGACCATTATCTATCGCAGCTTTTATGTATTCTAACCCATCAGAAATAGTGAAAGCTAATTCTTGAACTAAATTTGCTCCTGCCTCTTGCATATGGTAACCAGATATAGAAATTGAGTTAAATTTTGGCATTTTATTTGAAGTAAAAGCAATAATATCTGATACTATTCTCATAGATGGTTCAGGAGGATATATATATGTGTTCCTGACCATAAATTCTTTTAAAATATCATTTTGAATTGTCCCACTTAATTTTTCAGGATAGACCCCTTGTTCTTCACCAGCAACAATAAAACTTGCAAGTATTGGTAATACTGCACCATTCATGGTCATGGATACAGACATTTTTTCGAGTGGTATATCATTAAAAAGAATCTTCATATCCTCAACCGTATCTATAGCTACTCCAGCTTTACCAACATCAGCTCGGACTTGCTCATTATCAGAGTCATATCCTCTGTGTGTAGCTAAATCAAAAGCAATAGATAATCCTTTTTGACCAGCTTTAATGTTTTTTTTATAAAACCTATTAGATTCTTCGGCTGTTGAAAAACCAGAATATTGCCTCACTGTCCATGGTCTTGAAGTATACATAGTTGCCTTAGGACCTCTAATGAAAGGTTCTATCCCAGGAAGCGAATTAATATAGTTCAAATTTTTAAGATCATCTTGTGTATATAAAGGTTTTATGTTTATGCCTTCAGGAGTTTTTTTAATTAAACGATCCAGTTCTCCGCCTTTTAATTCATTAGAGGCAACTTTTTTCCACTCATTTAGATTATTTTTGTTTTTCATATTCAAATTTAAATTTTTATTTAAAACTCTATAATTATATCATCAACTTTTAATAGATCGTTAATTTTATAATTTATTTTCTTTACCTGACCTTTGATTTGAGAACTTAAAGTATTTTCCATTTTCATGGCCTCAACTATGCATAAGCTTTCTCCTATCTCAACTTTATCTCCAATCTTTACAAATATTTCAATTAATTTTCCTGGCATGGGACATATTAAGTTATTGTTATTCTCAATAATGTTTGTATCTTTCATGTACTTAGACAATTTCAAATTTTCATGGTCTCTAACCATTCCATTTACAGATGAACCTCTAAAATCAATTTGAAAATAAGGGAAATTATATTTAAGTTTAAAAAAAGTACCTAATAATAATTGGTCATCTTCATAAATACTAACATTTACCAAGTTTGTATTAAAATCTATGTCATGTTTTACTTTTAATTTATAAAATTTATTATTAAATAATTTTATCTCGCCATCTACTTTGCTTAACTCAAACGTAGAATCATTTGCTTGTACATTGTACTCATCTGAAATATATTTTTTACCATCAAATAAATCAACGAGTTCTACAAAAATGTTTTCATTTAACGTAGCTAAATCTTTATCTACAATTTTATTTTCACCACTTAAAGTCAAGATAACAATTTCAAATAAATTTTTGTTTTCAATTAAAGAAATTCCTTTAAAACAATTTTCAAACTGTTGCTCAATAAATGCAGTAGATATGTCTCCACTTATAAATTTTTTATTTAAAAAAATTGAAGAAAGAAATGATAAATTATTTTTAACCCCATTAATACAAAACTCATCTAATGCCTTGACCATGTATTTAATAGCAGTATTTCTATCCTTTGCCCAAATAGACAATTTTGCAATCATTGGATCATAATAAATTGATATTTCATCTCCTTCCTTTACACCAGTATCATTTCTAATTATATATTCAGATGACTGAAATTCATCTGGAGGAGTATATTTAGTTAACCTACCTGTAGAGGGTAAAAAACCTTTATAAGGATCTTCTGCATAAATACGACTTTCAAAGGCCCAACCATTTAATTTAATATCATCTTGTGAAAATGTTAATTTCTTATTATTTGCTACATTCATCATTTCTTTCACTATATCAAGCCCCGTAACCATTTCTGTTACAGGATGCTCAACCTGAAGCCTAGTATTCATTTCCAAAAAATAAAAATTTTTATTTTTATCAACAA
>NZIY01000054.1 GCA_002691795.1 SAR116 cluster bacterium | reverse complement strand
AAGATATAATTATATCTGGTGGTGAAAATATTTCATCTATAGAAGTTGAAGATATCTTGTATAAGCACCCATCAGTTGCAGCAGTTGGAGTTGTTGCAAAATCTGATGAGAAATGGGGTGAAACACCTTGTGCATTTATAGAATTAAATAGTGGATTTGAAGAAAATAAAGTCGAACTTTTAAACCATTGTAAAGAAAATTTGGCTGGCTTTAAGGTCCCTAAATTTTTTATATTCTGTGAATTACCTAAAACAAGCACAGGAAAAATTCAAAAATTTGTATTAAGAGAGAAAGCTGAAAAACTTGATTAAGCGACTTTATAGTTGGTTTTAGATTCTTTATTAATAATTTTTATCATTAAATGATTTATTTTTTCTTCAGATTCTTTTATAGACTTTAATTTAACATGCCCAAAACCTTTGTATTCTAATGGAATTGAAGCTCTTTCAATTATTTCATCAACAATATCATCATGAAAGTGATGTATGCATAATTTTATATCTTTTTCAAATTCAGTTGCAAGGTTTCTTTCTAATTTTCTCTCTGCTGTATAACCGAATATGTCAAAAATAGTGCCTCTTAAAATTTTACCCTTAGCAAGTAATTTCATAATCGGAAATAACCATGATCCAAATTCTTTTTTTATAAGATTACCTGACTTATCTTTTTTGGATATAAGAGGGGGAGCTAAATGAAATTTAACTTTTCCAATATTATCAAAAGTATTTTCTAAACCCTCTTTTAAGAAGGTAACATGTAGTCTCGCAACTTCGTATTCATCTTTATAAGCTAGTAATTTATAATATGCTTCTGCAACAGAAATTCCAAAATCTTTATTACACAAATAGGCTTCATCAACGAGTTTTTTATATTTCCTTGCAAGTTTTTGGTCTTGGTAATTTGTTAATCTTTCTACTCTATCTTTCAAAATTTCTTCAAAACTTAGTTTAAAAGAAAGCTGATCTTTATTCACTAATAAATTTTTTACAGCTTTTAAATCAATTACTGACCATCTGCCAAGTTTAAAAGCATCAAGATTTCCTTGTATAGATGCTCCATTAAGCTTAATAGCTTCTAATATAGCTGCTTCTGAGAGAGGTATTAACCCTTTTTGCCAAGCTGCACCAACTAAAAACATGTTTGAATAAATCGAATCACCTAAAAGTTCTTCAGTTAGTTTTGCTGTATCAAAAAAAGAAATGTTATCTGGACCAATTTTAGCTTTTAAAGATAATAGCATCCCCTCTTGAGGTAATGAAAAGTTTCTATCCCTAGTAAATTCACCAGAATTTGCTTCAACACTATTACATACTGCTTTGGTTCTATCTCTTTTTAGTAAAGATAATGTTTTATTGCTCGCTGATACCATTAGCTCTCCGCCAATTAAAGAGTCTGCGTCTCCTATTGCAACTCTAATAGCATTTAAATCATCAGGTTTTTTTGAAATTTTACAATGTATATGAACTGCGCCACCTTTTTGAGCTAAACCAGTCATCTCCATAACTCCAGCACCTTTTCCCTCTAAATGTGAGGCCATTGCTAATATTGCACCAATGGTTACAACTCCAGTTCCACCAACACCAGTAATTACAATATTAAATGTCTTATTTATTTTTGGTATTTTTGGGTTCATTAGTTCTGGAAATTCAAAATCAGCAGTTTCTAATTTTTTTATCTTTGCATCACTTACAGTAACAAAACTAGGACAAAAACCATTTACACAAGAAAAATCTAAATTACATGCAGATTGATTAATTTGTCTTTTCCTACCTAAAATTGTTTCCTTAGGCAATATAGAAACACAATTAGATTTAGTACCACAGTCACCGCAACCCTCGCACACTTCAGGATTTATAAATACTCGCTTATTTGGTGTAGGAAACAAATTCTTCTTTCTTCTCCTCCGCTTCTCAGCAGCGCATGTTTGAATATAAACAATTGCTGTTACACCTTTAATTTTTCTCAGTTCCTCTTGGGTTTCAATGATTTTATCTCTCGGTCGCATGTCAGCAACTTGCTTGAATTTATTTAAATTAAGCTGTTCTTTTTCATCAAAAACACCAATTACTTTTTTAACACCTATTGCTTTTAATTCTTGTAAAATTTCTAATGCACCAATATCACCATCATGTCCCTGTCCACCAGTCATAGCTACTGCATCATTATAAAGTATTTTATATGTGATATTAACATTTGCAGCTACGGATGCTCTAATTGACATAATTCCTGAGTGATTATAAGTTCCGTCACCCATATTCTGAATTATGTGCTCTCTAGTTGAAAAAGGAGCTTCTCCAATCCAATTTGCTCCTTCACCTCCCATATGTGTGTAACCTTCTGTATTTCTATCCATCCATAAAGCCATGTAATGGCATCCAATTCCAGCATATGCCCTTGAACCCTCAGGAACTTTTGTCGAGGAATTATGAGGACATCCAGAACAAAAATATGGAGTTCTGTCGTCAACCACCGCATTTGATTTAGGAGATAACAATTCTTTCAAGAGAAGTATTCTATCTTGAAGACTTTTTAAATTAATTTGTTTATCAAGTATTTCAGCAATTTTGATTGATATATCAACTGGTTCTAAAACACCTTCATTTTTAAACAACAAATTACCTTGAAGATCCCTTTCGCCAAATATTTTAGGTTGGTTCTCAGTACCAAATAAAATATTTTTTATTTGTTCCTCCATTAATTTTCTTTTCTCTTCTATTATGATTATTGTTTTTAAACCTTTAGCCCAATTTTTAAGTCTATTTGGTTCTATAGGCCATACAAGGCCTATTTTGTAAGATGTTAAACCAATTTCCTTTGCTGTTTCACTGTCAATATTCAATAGTTCTAGTGCATGTTCTACATCAAGCCAACTTTTACCAGATGAAATAATTCCAATTTTTGATAGTTTTGTTTTTTTAAAACCTTCTTTGTCAATTTTATTTTCAAAAGCAAACTTTTTTACAGCAGGTAATTTTTGTCTATGAAGTCTCTCTTCTTGAGCATGAGGTGTATCTCCAACTCTTATTGAAAGTTCTCCTCGTTTAACAGGGTTTTCAGGATATATAATTTTTAGTCTATCAGGACTGCCATCAACTACCTCAGTTGCGTCTATCGTATCTTTTAAACATTTTAATCCAACCCATACTCCAGCATATCTACTTAGAGCCCAACCTAGTACAGAATAGTCAATAAGTTCTTGAACACCTGAAGGTGACAAAATAGGTATCATTGCATCCTTAAAAGCATATTCTGACTGAAAAAGTACTGTTGAACTTTCGCCTGAATGGTCATCTCCCATCGCTGCGATAACCCCACCATTTTTTGATGTGCCTGCCAAGTTAGAATGTCTAAATACNTCACCAGACCTATCTACACCAGGACCTTTGCCATACCAAAAACCAAACACACCATCATAATTTGATTCTCCNCTCATTTCTGCTTGCTGACTTCCCCATAATGAAGTAGCGGCAATATCCTCATTTAAACCTGGATGAAATTTGATATCTTTTTCAGAAATCAACTTTTTAACTTTAGTGAATTGTAAATCCACATTTCCAACAGGTGAACCTCTGTAACCTGTTANAAAGCCAGCAGTTTTTAAATTTTCTTTTTCNTCTCTAAATTTTTGAATCAGANTAGCTCTAACAAGAGCTTGGGTTCCGTTTACAAGGATAAACTTATTTTCTAATTTNTACTTATCATTCANTGAAACATTCTTTAACATATAAAAAATTTACAATAATTNTCTAGAAAAATAAATAATTTATAAAAAAAACCGNCACTAATTTATTATTTGTTCATTTTAAGAGCTATTTCTTTTTCAGACATTTTGAATTTTTGAACTTTTCCACTTGCAGTCATCGGAAATTCATCAACAATTCGAAAAAAAGAAGGGATTTTAAAGCTAGCAATTTTATTCTTACACTTGGTTTTTATTTCTTTTTCAGAAATAATTTTATTTTTTTCAAGTTTTACCCAGCAACCAACGATCTCGCCATATGATTCGTCAGGNACTCCAAAAACATATGCTTGTTCTATTTGATCTATTTTGATAAGGAATTCTTCAACTTCTCTAGGATAAATATTTTCACCCCCTCTAATTATCGTATCTTTAATTCTTCCAACAATTTCTAAATAACCATCATCTCTCATTAATACTAAATCACCAGTATGCATCCATCCATCTTTATCTATAGCTTTATTCGTTTCAGCTTTGTTTTTCCAATATTTTTTCATTACAGAATACCCTTTGATACAAAGTTCACCTGGTTTACCTTTTTCAAGAATAAAATTATTTCTTGAATCAATAACTTTGGCTTCTATGTGAGGATTAACATTGCCAACTGTTGAGACTTGTATATCCACATCATCTCCAATATTAGTTTGAAAAGAAATAGGAGAAGTTTCGGTCATTCCATAAACAATTGTTATTTCTTTAATATTTAAAATATTTATAATTTTTTTCATAACTTCTTTTGGACACGGTGATGCGCCTATAGCTCCCGTTCTAAGTGATTTGAAATTATATTTTAATAAGTTTGGTAAACCTAAAATTGAAATAAACATCATTGGCACGCCATATAAGGCAGTACACTTATATTTTTGAATAACTTCCATGCATATTTTTGGATCAAATGATTCACTTGGTAAAACAATACAACTTCCATGGGACAAAGCTGCAAATGCTCCTAAAACTGAGCCAAAACAGTGAAAAAAAGGAACAGGTAAACATATCTTGTCATTTATAGAAAAATTCTGATTTAGACCAACAAAGTATCCATTATTGATTAAATTATAATTAGTCAATAACGCACCTTTAGGTTTTCCTGTAGTTCCCGATGTATATTGAATATGGCAAGGTTGATCAAATGTAATTTCTTCTTCGACAACTGAGACAATCTTTTTATTAAACTTAGAACCTAATTTCATAAAAGATTCCCAACTCAAATAGGGGCCAACTTTATTGCTAAAAATAATGACTGACTTAAGTTTAATTAAATTATCATCAATAGATGAAATCGAATTTAAATATGAAAAAGTTCTAAAATTTTCAGCCATAAATAAAAATTTACTCTCAGAATTTTCTAGAACATATTTCACTTCACTTGTCCTAAAAGCAGGATTAATTGTAACAACAATTAATCCAAGTCTCATAGCAGCATAATTTGTGATTAACCACTCAGTTCTATTTGTACTCCATATAGAAATTCGATCATCTTTTTTTGCTCCTAAATTAATTAATGCCCTGCATGCTAAATTTACTTCAGAATTTAGTTCTTTATATGTATAGGTTTTATCTTCAATATGACTAATAATAGCTTTTTGATTGGGATATAATTTTGCACTTTCATGTAAAATACTTGATATAGTCCGTTTTATTAGAGGGATTTCATGACTGCCTTTACTAATCGAGATTTTTTTTTTCTTCATTTTTCAAAATAATTATTAAAAACTTTTAAAAAATTTTATGTTTTCTTAAAGAAATAATCAAGCTAGTATAATTTTATAATTTAAAGGGGAAAAATGAATAATTCTGATGTAGATAATATTTTTTTATCCGACCTTAAACTGACTCAAAATGTATTAAAAACAAAAAATTCTAAATTACTAAATGAGTATTTGCTAAAACAAAATAGTATTAATGAAAAAGAGAAAATTGCTAACGAAATTCGAGTGATTAGAAATTTAAAAAGTAATTTTTTTTCACAATATATTTATAATATTTATCAGAAAGTAACCAAAAATTTTTCAAAATATTTAAGAGTGGAAGAATTAATTTTACAAGTCGAGTTACAATTTCCTTATTTATTGCCTGAAAAGGAATTAATTGAATTTGACAAATCTAAGATTCAAAAAGACAAAATTGGGTTTGAATTCGATTATGGAATTTTTTTTAATTCTATTTTAAGTAATGAAAAATGTGGAAATCATTTAATTCATTCAATGTTACTTCCAAAAAAANAATCAATTGAACTTTTAAAAAAATTTAGAAATGAAGATAAAATTGATTTGGGCACTGCACTGATTACAAGGAAAAATGGTATTTCGACAGTTTGGTTTAATAATCCTAGATTTTTACATGCAGAAGATGAAACAACTATAGAAAATGTTGAAACTGCTGTTGACTTGGCATTATTAGATGAAAAAACAAAAATTGTTATTCTTAGAGGTTCTAAAATAAAAGAAGGTAAATATGCTGGTAAACATACATCCTGCACCGGTATAAATCTTACCCATCTGTATAATGGAAAAATAACTTACCTATGGTATTTAATTAGAGATCTTGGTTTTATAAATAAAATTTATAGAGGTTTAGCTTTAGAAAATATTTCAATATCTGAGATAGATGGTAAAACTATTGAAAAGCCATGGATCGGTGCTGTTGAATCTTTTGCTATTGGTGGTGGTTGTCAGTATCTTTTAGTAACAGATTACATCGTTGCTGAAAAAGGATCTTATCTTACTTTGCCAGCTAGAAAAGAGGGAATTATTCCTGGAGTTGCAAACATGAGATTGCCAAGATTTGTAGGAGATAGANTAGCTAGACAGGCAATTCAATATGAAAGAAAAATAGAGTGTGACAGTGANGTNGGNAAACTTATTTGTGATGAAATAGTTAATTCTAAAGAATTTGAAANNAGTCTATCANTNGTTGCTGAAAGATTAACAAACTCNGGTGTGGTCAGCATTAGTAGTAATAGAAAATCATTTAGAGTAATTCAAGAGCCTATTAATCAATTTAGAGAATATATGGCAGTTTATGCACGAGAACAGGCAGAATGTCACTTTTCAGAGGCTCTAATAAGTAATCTTGAAAAGTTCTGGAATGCACAGAGTCGCAAGGAATAATAATTTAAAATTATGCTTCCGAGATATAAAAATTATCAAAAATTATATAATAATTTTAAGCTTGAAATCCCTAAATTTTTTAATATAGCTGAGGCCACGGTAGATAAATTTTCGAATACGAAAAGAATAGCCTTAAAAAATATATTAAATGATGGCTCTGTTAACTATTTAACTTTTAATGAAATTTTCAAAAAATCTAACAAGTTAGCTAATGCGTTAGATCATCTAGGTTTGAAATCTAAGGAAAGAGTTGGTATTCTTTTAGGTCAATGTCCAGAAACACTAATAAGTCATATAGCATGTTTTAAAGGAGGTAAAATATCAATACCACTATTTTGTTTGTTTGGAGAAGAAGCTCTAAAATTTAGGCTTCAGGACTCGAAAACATCTGCTGTTATCTGTGATGAAATCGGATTACAGAAAATAATTAAAATAAGGAATGACCTACCATTTTTAAAATGTGTAATTTGTATAGATAGAAAGAAAAGTGAAAAATCTATAATTAGTTTTTCAGAATTACTNTCATCTTCTAAAGATGTTTACCAAAATTTCATGACCAATTCCCATGATCCAGCAGTAATAATTTATACTTCNGGAACAACTGGAGATCCCAAAGGCGCAGTATTACCTCATAAGGTTTTATTGGGACATATACCTGGGGTTGAAATGCCTCACGANTTTTTATCTTCAAATTTACCTGTTACTGATTGTTTTTGGACACCAGCAGATTGGGCTTGGATAGGAGGGTTATTTGATATTCTAATGCCTGCTTTATTTTTTGGAATACCTGTAATTTCCTATAGAAATATTAAATTTGATCCAGAATTCGCACTTAGTTTGATGGAAAAGTTTGAAGTTAAAAATACTTTTTTACCACCTACTGCACTTAAAATTATTAAATCATTTAATGAAAATAAAAAAAGGTCAAACCTTAAACTAAGAACTGTTGGTTCAGGTGGAGAAGCTTTAGGAGAAGAGTTATTGAATTGGGGTAAAGAAATTTTAAATGTTGGTATTAATGAATTTTATGGCCAAACTGANTGTAATTTAACAGTTTCGAATAATGGATCAATTATGAAACAAAAGCTTAGTTCCATAGGTAGACCTGTACCCGGACATGACGTCAGGTTAAAAAATGATGAAGGTAATTTTATTACTGAAGAAAATAAAGAAGGTGAAATTGTAGTAGAGGCAAGTTCACCCTCAATTTTTTTAGGTTATTGGAGTAATAAAAAAGAAACTAATAAAAAAATTGTAAACGGATGGTTACATACAGGTGATTATGCTACATTTGATAGCGAAGGATATTTATTTTTCAAAGGAAGGAAAGATGATATTATAAATACCTCTGGTTATAGAGTTGGACCAACGGAAATTGAAAATTCAATTTTGTCATTAAGTGAAGTTGAAATGGTTGCTGTGATTGGTGTTCCAGACGAAGTTAGAGGAGAAATTATTAAAGCAGTTGTAGTTCCNAAAGATAAATCTCTAATCAAAAGTGGGAATGATAAGTTAAAAAAAAGAATTAAAGAGCATGTAAAAAAAAATCTAGCTGCTTATGAATACCCTAGATTGATTGATTTTAAAAAAGNGTTACCCCTTACCACAACTGGTAAAATAAAAAGAAATATATTAAGAGAAGACCATTTAGAGGAAAAATATGAGTGAAAAATACAAATTTGATACGATATCTTTACATTCTGGGCATGTGCCTGATAAAGAAACAGGTTCAAGAGCTGTTCCAATTTATCAAACCACTTCTTATGTATTTAAAGATACTAATGAAGCAGCAGCATTGTATAATATGGAAGTTGGAGGACATTTATACACAAGAATTTCAAATCCAACAATAGCGACATTAGAACAGAGGCTTGCTTCTTTGGATGGAGGTGTAAGTTGTATAGCTTGCTCAAGTGGAATGGCTGCAATGCACTTAGTAGTTTCTGCTATTTGTTCAAGTGGAGATCACATTGTAGCGTCTAATAAAATGTATGGAGCTAATATTAATTTACTTCAGCATACAATGACTAGGTTTGGGATTGAAACAGAATTTGTAAACCCAAATAATCTTAAAGAAATTGAAAATAAAATTAAACCAAACACAAAATTAGTTTTTGGAGAAGTAATTGGAAATCCTGGTTTAGATGTGATGAATGTTCCTGAAGTAGCTAAAATTTGTAAGAAAAAAAATGTTCCTTTAGCAATTGATGCAACATTTAATACCCCTTATTTAATGAAACCTATATTACATGGCGCAAATATAGTTATTCATTCATTAACGAAATGGATAGGAGGACACGGCATAGCAATTGGGGGTGCTTTGGTAAATGGAGGAAATTTTGATTGGGGTAATAAAGAAAAATTTCCTACAATATCAGGCCCTCATTTTGCTCTGAATGGAATAAGTTTTTGGGAGGAGTTTGGACCCTCAGCACTAACTGCTAAAATTAGAGCAGAAGGAATGTACAATTTTGGACCATCATTATCTCCAAACAATGCCTTTTACATACTACAAGGTATAGAAACACTTTCATTACGAATGAAAAAGCATATAGAAAACACGAATATGATGTTAGATTTTCTAAAAGGTCATGAAGCTGTTTCTTGGTTAAAACATCCAGATTTAGATGATCATCCAGATCACCAAATTGCAAAAGAAATTTTGCCATTAGGATCAGGATCAATAATTGTTTTTGGAATAAAAGGGGGAAGAGATGCTGGAAAGGCTTTCATTGAAAATGTAACACTAGCTTCTCATTTAGCAAATGTAGGTGATGCAAAAACATTATTGATTCATCCAGGAAGTACTACACATTCTCATCTAAGTTCAGAAGCCATGAAGGTTTCAGGATTAACTGATGATATGATAAGACTATCTGTAGGTTTAGAAGATATTGAAGATATAAAAATGGATTTTGAAAAAGGTTTTAAAGCTGCTGCAAAAATTTCAAGTAAGAGAAATTAAATGTATGTAGACTTTAAAGGAAGTAAAACTTATTTGTCTACAGGAGGGCTAGATCTGGCTAAAGATAAAGACACATTGTGTTTTATTCATGGAGCTGGGCAAAATCATTATTCATTTACTCAACAAATTCGTTATTTTGTAAGTCAAGGGTATAACGTTATAGCGCCTGATTTTCCTGGCCATGGTTTTTCTGAGGGTAAACAAACAACGTCAATTGAAGAAGACATGTTTTGGCTTGCTGATTTGATACAATTTTTAAAGCTCCAAAAAGTATTTTTTATTGGTCATTCACAAGGTTGTTTAACTATGCTTGAATTAGCAGCAAAAATACCTGATCTCGCTAAAGGTTTAATATTTTTAGCTGGAGCAATGTCTATCCCTGTAAATGATTACTTAATTGACACTTCAATCAACAATCCTGAAAAAGCATATGATCTAATGGTTAAATGGGGGCAAGACAATTATGGATCGTTTTCTATATCGAATTGGCCTGGACATAATCACCTTATTGAAGGAAGTGCAGTTATGAAAATGAATAATCTTTCTGTATTATCAACTGACTTAAAATCATGTAATTTGTACAAAAATGGTAAACAAGCTGCTTCTGAGATCAACTTAAAATGTTTAGCGGTTTTAGCTAAATACGACATGATGACACCACTAAAAAAAGGACTTGAAATGGTTGAGAATATTAGACAATGTGATTTTCAAATTCTAGATTGTGGGCATTTTCTTCCTATTGAAAAACCTAAGGAATTAAACTCTCATATTAAAAATTATTTAAGCTATCACTCTCAACAATTATGAATAAAAGTTTAAATGAATTAAAATTAAATAATTATAAGAATTGGATAATATCAGATTTAATATTAAATCAAGCTAAAAATTTTCCTAAATTTAATATTATAGAATTTATTGATAATGAAAAATGGACTTATGAAGACCTCGTGTCAAAAGGACTTAAAGCTTCGTTTAGATTAAAAAAAAATGGTTTAGTAAATGGTGATTCAATAGCTGTTATGATTGATAATCCAATGGCATTTATACCAATATGGTTAGGTGCATCTTTTCTTGGCATTACTTTTGTTGCACTTAACACTGCCTTACGAGGAGATGTATTAAAACACCAAATTGAAATATCTAGACCAAAACTTGTTTTAGCGGAAAATATATATCTGAAATATTTTGAAAAAATAGATTGGAAAATAAAAAATATAAGTATTTTAAATCATAAGAATTTTCTTTTATCTAAAGAACTACTAATTTCTGAAATTCATCAATCAAAGATGGAGGATATTTCATGTGTTATGTTTACGAGTGGGACTTCTGGCCCAGCAAAAGGAGTAATTATGCCAAACGCTCATTGTGTATTATTTGCTATTGGTACAATAGATAATTATATGTTGAATAAAAAAGATATTTTTTATATTTGTTTACCCCTATTTCATGCAAATGGATTATTTATGCAACTTTTGGCATGTCTAATCAACAGAACTAAAGCTGTAATAAGAGGAAAGTTTTCAGCTAGTAATTGGTTAAATGATATAATAAATTATAAAATCACACACACAAACATGTTGGGTGCTATAGCTGCTTTTGTAGTAGCACAGTCGCAAACCAAATTTGATAAAAGCCATAACTTAAAAGTTATAGGATCTGCGCCTTTACCTAAAGAACCTGAAAATATTTTAAGAAGACGATTTGGCATTAAAGAAGTTATACCCCTCTATGGCATGACAGAAGTCAATATTCCTGTTTATGGAAAATTAGGAGAAAAAGGAAATGGAACATGTGGTGAAGTATATTCTAAATATTTTGATGTAGAAGTCAGAGATCCTAATACGGATGAAAAATTAAAACATGGTATTACTGGTGAAATAATGGTTAGGCCCAAAATATCATTTGGATTTATGCAAGGTTATTTAGGTATGCCGGACAAATCTTTTGAAGCTTATAGAAATTTTTGGTTTCACACTGGTGATGCAGGTTTTTTTAACAAAAAAAATCAATTAATATTTGTTGATAGAATTAAAGATTGTATAAGAAGAAGGGGTGAAAATATATCTTCATATGAGGTTGAACAAGCTTTTTTGAAGATTCCTCAAATTGCTGAGGCTGCAGCATTTGCAGTTCCTGCAAAAGATCATGGGCAAGAAGATGAGGTTATGGTAGCCTTGATGATAGTTCAAGGATCAAAAATTGAATACTCTGAATGGATAAAAAATGTCACATCTGACTTAGCTAAATTTTCTATACCACTATATTTACGTGTAATGAAAAATTTTCCAAAGACACAAACAGGTAAAATTATAAAACATGCTTTAAGAAAAGAAGGTATTACAAATGATACTTGGAAAAATAGTTTTTAATTGCTACTCTTTTATATGAGGAAGGTTTTATGAGTAATAACTTTACAGGGTGCTGGCCAGTTGCACCAACGCCATTTAAAGAAAATGAAGATCTAGATATTGATGGTATGAAAAGAGTTTTAGATTGCATGATAGATCAAAAAGTTGACGGTATTTGTATTTTAGCTAATTATTCTGAACAATTTCTATTATCTGATGATGAAAGAGAAATTTTAACAAAACTTTGTATTGAGCATGTAGCTGGAAGAGTGCCAATAATCGTAACAATAAGTCATTTTTCTACAGATATTGTATTTAAAAGAGCAAAGCTTGCAAAGGATATTGGGGCTGATATGGTGATGATGATGCCTCCATATCATGGTGCTTTGTTAAAAGGAAATGCTGATCAAACTTTTGAGCAATTCAGAAAAGTTAATGAGGCTGAAATAACAATAATGGTTCAAGATGCTCCTTTATCTGGAGTTGATTTAGGGGTTAACCTTCTTGTGAAGATGGCAAAAGAAATAGAAAACGTCAAATGTTTTAAAATAGAGTGCGCACAAGCAGCAAACAAACTTAGGGCACTAATTCACAAAGGTGGAAATGTTGTTGAAGGTCCTTTCGATGGTGAGGAAGGAATAACTTTATTTGAAGATTTACAAGCTGGTGCAAGAGGAAATATGAGTTCAGCAATGTTGCCCGATTTGATTGGGCCTTTAGTTAAAAATTATATTAAAGGAAATATTAAAGAAGCAGAGGTTGAATATAATAGGGTACTTCCTCTTATAAATTATGAAAATAGACAATGTGGATTTAGAGCTACCAAAACAGTTTTTAAAGAGGGTGGAGTAATAAAATCAGATTTTTGCCGTCATCCAATTCCAAGTTTAGATAAAGAAACAAAAAAAGGTTTGCTAGATTTGGCAAATAATTATGATTTAATTGCTATGAAATGGGGATTATAATTTTTTTTAAGGAGGCTTTTTTATGCCATATTCATTAGATGAGTTAGCTAAAGACATAAAAGGTATTTTGGAAGATTATGGCATTCAAGAAGGATCAGATAAAGTTTGTTATTTTGTTCAAAAAGCACTAATGGATCAAAATTTTATTCACCATAATCTAAAAGACAGAGATAGTGAAAATCCAAACCCAAGAGAAGTACTTTACGAAGATCTAGAGCTTGGATTTTGTGTTTGTGGACATGTATATAATCAAGAGGCTGACGGTACACCGCACGATCATGGGTCAAGTTGGGCAATATATGGTCAAGCTTCTGGGGAAACGGAAATGACAGAATGGGAAATTGTAAAAGAAGAAAGCGATCTTAAATTTGTTAAGGAAACAAAAAAATATATTATGAAACCAGGTGATGTTCGGTTTTATAACGTTGGCGATGTACATTCTCCTGTTAGAAAAGAGCCTGTAAGATTACTTAGAATTGAAGGAAGAAATTTAGATAATATAGAAAGATCAAAAATTAAAGAATTTTAAATCTATTTTTTTCTTGATCATCCATATGATCCAATAATCCTTTTTCCCAACTTAAGTATGCTCGAGAATGTGATCTGTTTCCAAGATGTCTTTTATATGTATGGTAAATAAAGTCAATACAATTTTCTTTCTTTATGAAAGCCCCTTTTTTTGAACAAAGGTCATGCGATAAAACAAAATCTTTATCAAATTTATAAAAATATACGGAGGTTTTATATTTAGAAGTAATGTCTTTATAAATGAGTTCTGCTTTTACTAAATCACTATAAATTAATAAAAAATCTTTATTTTTATTAAAATTAGCAGATCTTAAGTTCACTCTATTAATCCATTTAGTTCTTTTTATATTGGCTTCTTTAAATTCGTTACTTGTTCTAATATCTAACAAATTTAATTTCAAAATTTTTTTTAAATCACTATTTCCAATAACTTTTGCTTTTGGAATAATAAATTCTTTTTTCTGATCAAAGAAGTTTTTTAAATAATTAGAATCATCTTCAAAAATATAAACATCATAACCCATTTGTTTCAACCAGGAGGCTGTTAATGCTGATCGTAATAAATCTCCATCATCTATTAAAATAACTTTACAATTAAAAACACCAATAAAGCTATCAGTACTTTGTATTAACTGACCTCCTGGAGCATTTCTTAAATGAAGCTTGTTTTCTGAAAATTTTTTATTTGCTGTGATATTAAATACAAAAGTATTTTTTGTTTTGTCTTGAAGAAAAAAGTTCATCTTTTTTAAATTAATCTTCTTTAAATTAAAGTTTTTAATAATTTTTGATGCTGATTCATGATACTTAACTTTATCAGATTTTATTTCATCTAAATCCAATGATCGTGTTTTGTTGTGCTCTAGTTTATATCCAGATAAAGTCCAACCTTGTGTACCATTTTCAAGCGCTCTTACTTTGTTTTTTATACCAAAATTAATTAGATTTTGAGCTCCAATAATTGAGCGTGTTCTTCCAGCACAATTAACAATTATTTCAGTTTTATCGTCAATTTCTTTTCCAATTCTTATTGGGACCTCCATATTTGGACAACAAATTCCAAATGGAATATTCATTTTTTTAAATTCATCGATTGGTCTACCATCAATTATAATAATATTATCATTTTGTTTTATTTTTTTTCTTAGCTCTGATGGTTTGATATGAGGAGTATGTTTTTTTAATTCAACTAATTCACCAAATGCTTTACTAGGAACATGAATTCCTTTAAACAAATAATAGCCAGACTCTTCCCACCCAAAAACACCATTCTTTAAAATTTGAATATTTTTGTAACCAATTTCTAATGCTATTTCTTTTACTATTTCAGAAAGACCATCATTGTTATCCATTAAAATTATCAATGTTTCTTTACATGGTACTAGTTCGACAATTTTACTTTCAAAAACACTAAAAGGTATGGAAATTGAAAAAAAAGGATGTCCATTTGTATGTTGCCCAATTTCTCTAATATCAATTAAAGAGAATTCAGATAAACCTGAAAATAAATCTTTCACGTCTTTTGCTTTAATATATTTTTTCATTATAATTTATATTATTTAATTTTTCATGATAGAGGATAAAATGAAAGAGTACAATATTGGTGACCTAATATCAGATTTTCTATTTGAAAATAATTTAAATACTGTATTTGGAGTTGTATCTGTTCATAACATTCCTATTCTTGATGCAATCGCCAAAAGAAATTTAATTAAATTTATACCAGCTAGAGGAGAAATGGGTGCTGGTCATATGGCTGACGGCTTCGCTAGATCATCTAATAATGTAGGGGTTGTAGTTACTAGTACAGGTCCTGGTGCAGCTAATGTTGTAGGAGCTCTTGTTGAGGCAAGATTTGCTGGAACACCATTACTCCATATAACTGGACAAACTGCTACACAAAATTTAGATAAACAGCAAGGTACTGTTCATGATGTTCCCAATCAATTAGAAATGATGAAATCTGTTTCAAAAAAAGCTTATAGAATATCATCGTCTAAAGACGTTCTAGACGTGTTAGAAAAAGCTTTAGAAGACGCCATAACACCGCCAACTGGTCCAGTTTCAATTGAAGTTCCAATAGATATTCAACGAACAATCATTAAAAAACAAAAAACATTTAGTAAAGTGCATATTAAGGAAAAAAACATTCCTTTAGGTGATTTAAATTCATTAGATCTAATAGAAGAACAAATTAGAAAATCAAAAAGAAAAATATTATGGATTGGTAATGGCGCAAAAAAACTTAATTTTGAAGTTTCAAAATTTGTAGAGTTAGGTTTTGCAGTTGTAACAAGTACACAAGGAAGAGGTGTTATTGATGAAAATCATGATATGTGCTTAGGTTCATTTAATGCAATTCCAAAAGCTGAAAAATTTTATTCTTCACTTGACTTAATGATTGTTGTTGGGAGTAGATTAAGAGGACATGAAACAAAAGATATGTCTTTAGTACTACCAGATAATCTTTTACAAATTGATATAGATCCAAACGCAAAAAACAGAACTTACTCTTCAAAAATATTCCATTTAGGCGATGGAAAAAAAGTTTTGGAAAATCTTTATAAAAGATTTAGTAATATTGGAATTATAGACAAAAATTGGATAAACGAAGTAAAATCTTTAAAAAAAGAAATAAAAAAAGATTATAAAGAATTTCTTCAAATTTATGGAGAGTTTCCTGAAATAATAGAAAGAAATCTTCCAAAAAATGCTAGATGGATTAGAGATGTTACTATTTCAAATAGTACTTGGGGAAATAGATTAATGCCAGTTCAAAAATGGTATCAAAATATTTATCCAGTTGGGGCAGGGATAGGTCCTGGAATGTCTCTTGGAATTGGAGCTTCTCTAGCAACAGAAGAAAAAATTAAATCAATTGCCATGTGTGGTGATGGTGGATTTATGTTAAATATTTCTGAATTATGGACAGCAGTCGAAATCAATAGCAACATTATTTTTATGGTAATGAATGATAAAGGTTATGGAGTTATAAAACATATTCAAGATAGTTTATATGGAGGAAGAAAAAATTTTGCGGACCTGCAAGTCCCAAATTTTAAAGAGCTTGCAGATACTGTGAAAATGAAATATTTAATTGTAAAATCCTCAAGTGAATTTGAAAATAGTTTGAAAAAAGCTTTTAACTTATCTGGCCCAATATTGTTAGAGATAGACATAAATAGCATTGGTGAATTACCGAGATATTTTATACCTCCACCCTTTACAGAAAAGTAAAGTTTAAATGGAATTTCAATTTATAACTTTTCCAGAAGAGTTATCAAACTTTAGTATAATATTTCTTATATTTTCAAGTATGTTCACTTCTTTTATTTCAGCAGCTTTTGGCATAGGAGGTGGGGCAGTTTTTTTAGGACTATTAGCAATTTTTTTAAATCCAATAGCTTTACTTCCTGTCCATGGCTCTGTTCAGATTGCTTCAAATTTTGGAAGAATGCTTCTTATGATTAAAGATATTTATAAAAATCCAATTCTACCTTTTTTTCTCGGTACTATTATTGGAAGTTTATTTGGAGGTTATACTTTCATACAGTTTCCAGCTTGGTTTATTCAGTTAATAGTAGGCACTTTTATTTTGTGGACAGTTTATGGAAAGATACCTGAAATTAAATCAAAATACATTTTTTTTGGTGGAGTTTTTTCAAGTTTTTTAACTATGTTTTTTGGTGCTACTGGACCTTTTATAGCTAGTATGGTTAAGACAATGAATTTAAATCCTCTCAGCCATACGGCAACTCATTCTGCTTTAATGTCAATGCAACATGCAGTAAAAGTTTTGGTTTTTGGATTTATGGGATTTAGTTTTTCAGATTATTTTTACATTATTTTTTTGATGATAATTACAGGGTTTATAGGTACATACATCGGGAAAAAAGTATTAATAAAATTTGGTCAAAAATACTTTAAGATTTTTCTTAATTCAATTTTAACAATTATTTCAATATATCTAATAATGAATGGATTTTTAAATTATGATTTTACTTTCTCTTTATAATTAATGAATATAGATATGGACCACATAATCCTAAAAATGCAAATATTAAAAACATAAGTGCAAGAGGTTGAGCAAAAATCATCCACCAAGCGCCATCAAACATTTTTAGAGAATGTTGTAAATTTGTTTCAACCATTTCACCAAGAATTAAGCCTACAGCAATTGGAGCTACTGAGAAACCATGTCTGCGTGCAAAGAAACCAATTACCCCAAATATTAATGCAAGCCATACATCTAAAAGTTGACCTTGAAAAGCATATGCACCTATAACAGAAAGCCCAAACACAATTGGCCACAATATAGCTGTAGGAACTAGTGAAACTCTAGCAAAAAACTTTGCAGCATAAAGTCCCATAAGCATAAACATAATGTTAGCAAAAAACATTGAACCAAAGATTTGATAAACTTTTTCAACTTGTTCTGTAAATAGATATACGCCTGGTCTTAATCCATGTACCATTAAGCCAACTAATATAATTGCTGTGGTACCACTTCCTGGGATTCCTAGAACCATGGTAGGCACCATAGCACCACCAGTTGCTGCATTATTAGCAGCTTCAGCACCAGCTATTCCTTCAACGGAACCTTTGCCAAATTCTTCTTTATTTTTAGACCATCTTCTTGCTTCAGAATATCCAATCATTGATGCTACAGTTGCGCCTTCTGCGGGCAGCACGCCAATGAAAGTTCCAATTCCACATGATCTTAAAATTGTTTTCCAAATTCTTTTATAATCTTCTTTTGTTGGCAATTTCACTGCTTTCATACTAACAGTATTAACAATTTTGTTTACAGTTTTTGACTGAACTAAGAGTTCTGATATTGCAAAGAGACCAATAAATATCGGAACAAAATGGAGACCTTCGTAGAGTTCATAATTGCCGAACATGAATCTTTCAATCCCTGTTACTCTTTCAGCTCCAATTGTTGATAACCAAACTCCAAAGATTCCACCAATCAAATTTTTTACTGCACCTCCAGCACTAATACTTGCTAGCATTGACAATCCAAAAACTGTTAAAGCAAAATATTCTGGAGAACGAAATTCATATGCTACTCTTGCTAGCAAAGGTGCAGCAAAGCATAAGATTATTACAGAAAATACACCACCGACTGTACTTGAAATTACAGCTACACCTAAAGCTCTTCCTGCTTCACCTTTTTGTGCAAGAGGATAACCATCAAAAGTAGTAGCGGCAGCAGCTGATGTTCCAGGTGTATTTATTAATATTGCAGTTATTGAGCCTGCAAAAGTAGCCGATACATATATTGTCGCAAGAACGGCAATAGCATGCACAGGATCCATTGTTAGTGTAAAAGGTAGTAGTAAAGCAGCACCAGTAGTTGCTCCTAAACCAGGTAAAACTCCAATAATAACTCCTAATACAGTTGTTGCAAAAATCAAAAAAAGTAAATATGGATCAGTTGCAACTGATGCCATTGCCATTATTGCTTGTTCAAACATAATACAAAACCAAAACTCTAACCATAATACATATTCATAAGAATTCCCCTTGGAAATCTTATTTTTAAAACGAAATCAAATAATAAAAATATAAATAAAGGTGTAAGGGTTGCTGTTAAAAAAGAAACCCAAATTCTTTTTTCACCCCATAATAAACCCATCAACAACATTACAACAAAGATTCCAATAAACATATCTGTGTAAACTGTTAGTAAATAGAATATTAAAAATAATCCCATGCTACCCCAAGTTGGAAATTTTTCTAATTTAATTAGATCTTGTTTATTCTTTTTATACTGAAAAGTTAAAACAGATATTAAAATAAGATTTAAAACCATTAAAAATATTGGAAAGGATCTTGCTTGCATGCTATCACCTACAATCATCTCTGGCGAGGTGTCTAACTGCATTGATATTCCAATTATTATAATTGAAAAAATTGTTAGAAATAATGGGATTGTATAAAATTTATTAGACATAATTTGAAAGACATGCCCTCTGATGTAGCAGAGGGCACTACCTTTTTATTTACTTCATTAAGCCCATTTCTTTAAGAGCTGGTCCAAATTCACCAACCATAAATGCAATTTGCTTAGCCCATGGTCCTGAAGGTTGAGGTGAAGTATTATCAAGTCCAGAATTTGCTAAATAAGCCTGATACATTGAATGTTTCATAGCTTTTGCCATTCCTTTTTCAAGTGCTGAAACTCTAGCTTTATCAACACCAGCATGAGTAACAAATCCTCTAGTTGTTGAAAGAACTAAATCTATACCGAGAGATTTAGCTGTTTTAGCTTTTGGAATAGGTGCCATTCCATTTTCTGCTAAGATAACTAACGGACAAATATCACCAGCTTCTACTGGTGCAGCTGCTTCAGACAAATTAAGTGTTCCTACGTCAACTTCTCCAGCAACTAATCTAGTAGCTAGTTCTCCACCCCCCTTATAAGGGATATATTTTGGCATTTTTTGACCTAATCTCTTAGCCCACATATAAACTGTTATATGATCGATAGTTCCTGTGTGAGTTCCACCAAACGTGATTTTGTCTCCTTTTTTCATTCCAGCAACAAAGTCTTCAGGTGTTTTATAAGGACTTTTTTTACAATTAACCATAAGAATTTGAGGGTCATTAGTACCTCTTGCTATTGGAGCCATATCACTAACTTTTAATTTAGTTTTACCCATTGCCATTGTTATAGCATGACCAACTGTAAAAGTTAGAATTGTATTTCCGTCTGCAGGCCTTGTCATAAAGTAATTCATTGCAGCAGCTCCACCGCCACCTCTTTTATTAACAACAACCATATCTTGTTTCAAAGTTCTCCTTGATCTTAACATCATCATTCTTGAGTTAACATCAGTACCACCACCTGCACCTGCATGAGTTACAACTTCAATAGCAGGTTTTTTGGCAGCTAAAGATGGACCTGTAGTAAAAGCAATTGCAGAAACTATTGCAGCTAATCCAGTACCAACTTTAAAAAGTGTAGTAGATTTAATCATTTAATTTCCTCCATAATGATTAACCAGCATATGCTGGAAGTTTAATGTTATAATAACATTAGTAGTTAAGAATAAAATA
>NZIY01000053.1 GCA_002691795.1 SAR116 cluster bacterium | reverse complement strand
TGGTTTTGTTGAAAATACACTTAAAGCAATCAATAAAAGAATAATTCACGCTTTTCACACTGAGGGTGCAGGTGGTGGGCATGCTCCAGATATTATAAAAGTATGTGGTGAAGAAAATATCATACCATCGTCTACCAACCCAACAAGACCATTTACTGTTAATACAATAGAAGAGCATTTAGATATGCTTATGGTTTGTCATCATCTTGATAAATCGATACCTGAAGATGTTGCATTCGCAGAGAGCAGAATTCGAAAAGAAACGATTGCTGCAGAAGATATTCTTCATGATATGGGGGCATTTTCAATAATTGCATCAGATAGTCAAGCAATGGGTCGAGTTGGTGAAGTAATTATAAGAACGTGGCAAACTGCTCATAAAATGAAACTACAAAGAGGTAAATTGCCTGAAGAACAAGGAGACAATGATAACTTTAGGGTTAAAAGATATATTGCCAAATATACAATTAATCCAGCAATTACACATGGAATTTCAAAGTATATTGGGAGTNTNGAAGAGNAAAAAAGAGGTGATTTAGTATTGTGGGATCCTGCTTTTTTTGGAGTAAAACCAGAAATGGTTTTAATTGGAGGCAGTATAGCATGTTCGCAAATGGGAGATCCTAATGCTTCTATACCAACACCTCAACCTGTATATACACGTCCAATGTTTGGATCTTTTGGAAGATCATTAGAAAAATCTTCAGTAATATTTACTAGTGAATTATCTTTAGAAAATGATATTCTGAAAAACAATGATACCAAGAAAGAATTTGTAGCAGTAAAAAATACTAGAAACATATCAAAAAAAGATATGGTTTTTAATAACACATGTCCAAAAATCGAGGTTAATCCAGAAACATATGAAGTTAAGGCTGACGGAAAATTAATCACATGTGAGCCTGCAAATATTTTACCAATGGCACAAAGATATTTTATGTATTAAGTCATGGAAATTTGTAATTTAATTTTACACAATACAGGTGTTGGGAGTGATAAAGATTTTATTGAACTTTCTTATGATGAGAGATTTTTGAGAAGAAAAAAATTAACATCTTATAATGGCATTCAATTTCTTGTAGATTTAAAAAATACAATCTCACTTAAAAAAGATGATAAATTTAAGCTAGATAGTGGTTTACTGATAAATGTTAGATATAAAATAGAAGAACTTTTAGAAATTAAGGGTAATAATTTAATGCATTTAATCTGGCATATTGGAAATAGACATATTCCATGTCAAATTGAAGAAAATAGAATTTTAATTCAAAATGATAAAGTCATTGAAGAAATGATATTGAGGTTAAATGGGCAAACAAAAGTAATTCTAGAAGCATTTGATCCTGAGGGAGGAGCCTACGGAATTGGAAGAACACATGGCCATAGACACTAATTTTTCAGATGATATCAAACAGAATCAAATATTACAGATATGGTTTTCGTCATCTTTTCCAATAGGATCATTTGCTTATTCTCACGGATTAGAGGCTATGATAGATAATAAATATATTAAAGATGAAATAGATATTTTGAATTGCATTAATGTATTGACTAATCATGGCACTTTAAAAAATGATTTTATTTATATAAAAGAAACGTATCAAGGGTATGAATTAAATGATATCGTTTTAGCTAATGCATCTTGCAAAGAGAGATATTTTGAAACAATTTCTTTAGGAAAATCTTTTAGTAAAATACTCAAGGAAACGTGGGGTTTCGATTTAGAACCAAAATTATCGTATCCTATATGTATTGGAAAAGCAGGATTATACTTTAAGATTCCTTTTGATAAGCTTATTACGTTTTATTTTCAGTCATTTATTTCAAACTTAATTAATATTTGTGTAAAGCATATCCCACTAGGACAAAAAATTGGACAGGATTGCTTATTAAAATCAACATCTATTGTTGAAAATTTTTTTAAAAATTCAAAAAAATTAAACTTAAGTGATATTGGTGGGATAACTTTTAATCTAGATTTACATAGTATGCATCACGAAAAATTAACATCAAGGATTTATATTTCATGAAAAATTTCAATGGTCCATTGAGGATAGGTATTGGAGGTCCAGTAGGTGCTGGTAAGACCAGTTTAACTGAGGGTTTATGTAATGCATTATCAAATAAGATATCTATGGCGGTAATTTCGAATGATATTTATACAGTTGAGGATGCAGAATATTTAATGAAAAAACAAGCCTTGCCTATTGAAAGAATAAAAGGCGTTGAAACTGGTGGATGTCCTCACACTGCCATAAGAGAAGACGCGTCAATCAACTTATTAGCAGTTGATGAAATGAAAAATAAATTTCCAGATCTAGATTTAATTTTAATAGAATCTGGAGGAGACAACCTAGCAGCAACATTTAGTCCAGAACTTGTTGATTTAACTATCTATGTTATTGATGTTGGAATGGGAGGTGATATACCAAGAAAAGGAGGTCTTGCTTTAAAAAAATCAGANCTTTTAATTATTAACAAAACTGATTTAGCACCATATGTAGATGTTAATCTTGATGAAATGAAAATTGATGTTGAAAAAACTAGAGATGGATTGCCNTATGTTTTTGGTCAAATGAAGAATAAAATTGGCTTAGAAGAAGTTTCAAAGTTTTTAGAAATTGAAGGTGGTTTAAATTGCCTTTAATTAAGTATCATACAATCTATCACCAGCGTCACCTAATCCAGGAACAATAAAACCTTTATCATTTAAATTTAAGTCTTTCTGTGCAGTATAAATTCTGTAATTAGGATATTTTTTAACAATATTTTTTATACCAATTTCACTTGATAAAAGAGAAACTATAGAGATGTCATTACAATTATAACTATTTAAAATTTGGATTGATTTAATAATGCTTCCTCCAGTAGCAAGCATTGGATCACATAAAAATATTTTTCTTTTTGATATATTGCTTGGTAACTTTTCAAAATAAGTTTGAGGTTTTAANGATTTTTCATCTCTAAAAATACCAATATAACCTGTTGAACAATATGGTAAAACCTCAGATAATCCATCAACTACAATTGAGCCTGCTCTTAAAATAGACACAAGGCATGGGTAAGGCTCATTAATTTTTATACCATCATAATTTTCAAGTGGTGTTTCAATTTTATGGTCATTTACTGTTAATTCCTTAAACACTTCAAATCCCATTAAAATAGAAACCCTTTTAGCTAAGGATTTAAATTCACTACTCGATGTATTTTTATTTCGAATAATAGTCATATAGTGATTGATTAATGGATGATCTAAAACTGTAACATTCATAATTATTTAAACTTCAAAATTTTTAAAGATACCAGTAAATTTTTTACTTCTTGGCATTGCAAAGCTATTTCGAGAGGATGTTTTTAAGTTTAAATCAACAAATGATTCTGCAAATTTAACAGCAACTGATATACCTTCAATAACAGGAATATTATGTTTTTTTTGCATTTTTGCAGCAAAGTCAGCCATTCCTGCACAACCTAAAACAAAAATTTCAGTATCAGAATTATCTAAAACTTCTTTAATTTTTTCTTCGATCTTTTGTTCAGTTAAATTCAAATTACTCTCTAATTCTAAAACTGGTATATCAACTGAACTTAGAGAAACACAATTATCATAAAGCCCATAATTTTTTAAATTTTTTTTCAATGCTGGTATTGATCTCTTTAGAGTTGTAATTACTGAAAAATGTCCACCTAACATATTTGCAGCATGATATGATGCTTCACCTATCCCAAAAACTGGTTTTTCAGTAATTGTTCTGCATGCATCTAATCCCGTGTCATCAAAACATGCTATGATATAAGCATCATATTCTGGATTATCTTTTATTTCAGATATAATGCCTGGGATACAAAAGGCTTCATCATAGTAACCTTCTATGCTTTCAGGACCAAATTTAGGGTTTATTGAAAATATTTTTGTATTATTTGATGCAACAGATTTTGCAATTTTATCAATATTGCTTGTCATCAAGCTTGAAGTATTAGGATTTATAACACAAATTTTTTTCAAAATAATCTCTTTATTATTTTTTTCTCATAAGCATAAATAAACTTATTGCTATTAATATTGCAAGAAAAGAAACTCCAGTAGTCAATGTACCTAGTGCATAAATTACAGGAGTTGTAACTGTCGTTGTAAGTCCTTTTAACTCTAGTGGCAATGTATTTGTTGCTCCCATAACTTGAGATGAACGAGCTAATTCATCATACGATAATGTAAAACCAAAAAGTGCTATGCCAATTACACTTGGTGCTATAATAGGCAATACAACAAATTTGAATGTTTGCCAAGAAGATGCACCTAGATCCATAGATGCCTCTTCAAATGACTTATCAAATCGATTAAAAATTGCAAACATGATTAATAAACCAAAAGGTAGCGTCCAAGTAAGTTGTGCTCCAAGACCGCTTGAATACATGTTTAATGTTGTTTGAAATTCTTCAATTATCCATTCAATGTTATATTTCTCTCCTAAAAGTTTTATTGTATCGTCGAGAAGTCTAAATTCTAAAGCTATTCCCAAAGAAATTATTATTGAAGGTACAATTAGACTTGAAACTGTTATTAGAAATAAAAAATTAGAACCAAAAAACTTTTTTCTAAATGCCATTCCGGCAGATAAGGAAAGTAATACTGTTAATATCATTAAAATCAATCCTAAAAAGATAGATCTTCTGAATGCAGAACCAATATCTACATAACCACCACCTTCCCAAAGTTTTTGAAACCAGTGAAAGGAAAATCCATTCATCGGAAATGTTAAACCACCTTCTGGTCCTTGGAAACTTAATACAACGATAGTAAAGGTAGGACCATATAAAAAAATTACAAATGCAATAAAAAAGGCCCAACAAAAATAGAATGATTTCCCTTTCTTATTCAACATTTAAAGTTCTTTTCTAATATCTATAAATTTGGTCATTGTCCAAATTAATAATAAAGTTATTAATAAAAGAATTACAGCGTTTGCNGCNGCAGCAGGTAGTTGTAAATAGCTCATTTCAACTTGAATTATTTTACCAATTGAAGCTATTTGTTGACCACCCATGATTCCAATAGTTAAAAANTCACCCATTACAACGGTTATGACAAAAATCGATCCAATTATAATGCCAGGTTTACATAACGGAATAATTATATTAGTCAAAATTTGGAAACCATTAGCACCAGAATCGTAAGCTGCTTCAATAAGAGATTTATCAATTCTTATTAGAGAGTTAAATATAGGAACAATCATAAACAATGTATACAAGTGAATAAAAGCTAAAATTACAGAGAATTCGGAATATAAAAACCATTCTTGTGGTTCATCAATTACACCCGTTGAAATCAAAAAAGAATTGAACAAACCATTTCTACCTANGAGTGGTATCCATGAAATCATTCTTATTACATTTGAAGTCCAAAATGGAATTGTACAAATTAAAAATAGTACTATTTGCATTCCTATTGATCTGACATGGAATACTAAAAAATATGCAACAGTAAAACCAATTATTAATGTAAAAAACCATGCCATGAAGCAAAAGTAGAAAGTTGATAAATAAGTTTTGAAAGTTACACAAAGATCTGTCGAAAATTTAAAACAATTATTAAAAATGTATTTATAATTTTCAAATATAAAATCAGGAATAATGGAATATTCTGTATAATCCCAAAAACTAACTATTATCGTTAAAATAAGTGGAATTATAAAAAAAAATATGAAAATTAGGTAAAACGGGAGTGCCAATAAAAAGTAAGTATTAATTCTCATATTTATTTTAATAAATGGAAAATGTGTAGAGAGCAATAGTTAAAATTACTCTCTACATTTAAAATTATGATGCTATCATTTCATTCCATTTTCTAACCATGTATTTATTTTCGTCCATGGTAGCATTCCAACAAGCAACTNCACCCATACGGTCATTGTAAGATCCNCCATCTCTAATCTCGCCCTTAGATGCAAGTTTTTTCCCAGTTGGTGAAAGTATGTCTTGAGAAGCAGGTTTACCTTTCATCCAGTAATCCCACTCGTAGGACTTCATATTCTTTTCAGCAGTTGACAATACTGCAGAGTAGTAGCCCTGCCTATTTAAATAAGCACCCATCCAACCAGATAGAAACCAGTTTATGTATTCATATGAAATATCTGCTTGTCTTCCTTTTGCAGTTGACGGTAATGCAAAACCAGCTGCCCATGCTCTGTAACCTTCCTTAAGAGGTTGATAAACACATGGAATACCCTGTGATCTAACGGCTGTTATAGCAGGTGACCACATTGATTGAATAACGACTTCACCTGATGCCATTAAATTTACACTTTCATTAAAGTCACTCCAGAAAGCTCTAAATTGACCTGCTTTTTTTGCTTCTGTAAAAATTTTCATTGTAAGGTCAATTTCAGCTTTAGTCATATTACCTTTATCAGGATATTTGTATTCACCCATAGACTCTACAACCATAGCCGCATCCATAATACCAATAGATGGTATGTTTAAAATTGATGCCTTGCCTTTGAATTCAGGGTTTAATAATTCTGCCCAAGTAGAAATTGGTCTTTTAATTAAATCTGGTCGAATTCCTAGTGTATCTGCGTTATAAACAGTTGGAATTAGAGTTACATATCTTGATGCTTCTGATATGAATTCTTTAGATTTAGGACCCTTTAAGTATAGCACTTTTTTTGGAGCTGTACCTTGGTCACCAATAGTTTTTCCATTGACTTTACCCTCAGTAAAAGCTGTTACAACATTACTCCATTCTTTGATTTTATTTGTATCCATACCCAACAGACTTCCTGATGGAACTAGTTTTGGCATACTGAAATATTCAGAATCGACAATATCAAAACTGTTAGGCTGAGTAAGAATTGTTTTAACTACTTCGTCTGTTGTTTTTGAAATATATTTAATTTTGATGCCTGTGTCCTCAAATAATTTTTTTTCAGGTTCAGACCCCATATTNACAGCAGTACCCAGGTACCTAATAGTTGGTGTTCCTGAAGCATGTATTGCTGGAAAGCCAGTAATTAATCCAGTACCAATAGCTGCTCCAGCTATTGCGGTAGTAGACTTTANTAAACTTCTTCTAGAAATTTTCTTTTGCATTTTTTTAGACATAATATCTCCTTTCGATGTAAAGAATATAAAATATTTTGATAATTTTTTAATAAATAAGAGTGATATTAAGAAAATTATTTGTATATTGATTAATTTTTTTGCATTAATAGCAAAACATTGTTAAAAATTTTGAATATATATTTAATAAAACTTTTAATTTAATCTATAATTTTAAATCAATGTCGAAACCACTAAACTTAGAACTAGCTAAATTACTTAAAAAATATGACGATGTTGTTGCTGTNAACAATATCAATTTAAAAATTAAAGCTGGCTCATATTGTTGCTTATTAGGACCGTCAGGATGCGGAAAAACATCTACTTTAAGAATGATTGCAGGACATGAAGAAATATCAGATGGTGATATATTATTAGGAAATGCAATAATAAATAATTTGCCTCCTTCCAAACGAGGAACATCTATGATGTTTCAAAATTATGCTCTTTTTCCACATTTAAGTTGTTTGGATAATGTTGCGTTTCCNTTAAAGATTAAAGGCATTACTAAAGAAAAAAGATATTCTTCAGCGTTAAAAATTTTAGAAATGGTTCAAATGAATAATTTTTCTGATAGGTTCCCGAATCAATTATCTGGAGGTCAACAGCAAAGAGTAGCTCTTGCAAGGTCATTAATTACAAGTCCTTCAATTTTATTATTAGATGAGCCTCTTTCTGCTCTCGATCCTTTTCTTAGAATTAAAATGAGATCAGAGTTAAAGAACATTCAAAAAAAACTTGGTATAACATTTATACATGTCACTCATTCTCAAGAAGAGGCATTAGCATTAGCTGATATAGCTGTTGTTATGAATGATGGAATTATAGAACAATTTGATTCACCTTTTAATATTTTTAATAAACCAAAAAACGAGTTTGTTGCTAATTTTGTTGGTAGTCATAACGTCGTTTTGCAAAATAATAAAAAATATGCTGTAAGGATGGATCAAATAACTGTAATTAAAACCAGAAAGTCAAATCACAATACAATGACAATTAGAGATCTTGAATTTCAGGGTGAGAATGTGAAATTGATATGCTCAAATCAAAGTAATAGTTTACAAATACTTGTTGAGGATAAGTTATTTTTTAAGAATGAATTTAAATTAGGTGAAAATGTTGAAGTTAGCTGGGAAAAAAATAACTGTCATTTACTAGCCTGATTGAGTTTAATTTAACAAAGCTATTAATATTTTAAGTTTAGCATTATAGTTATTAATATAGAATTAAAAACTTTTGTTTATGAATTTTGATTTAAGAAAATCTAATGGAGTTTTTGCTATCGCAACAACACCATTTAATGATGATGGTAATATTGATTTTCCATCAATTGATAAGTTATCTGAGTATTATATTTCGGCTCAAGTTTCTGGGTTAACTATTTTGGGTGTGATGGGTGAAGCTCCTAAATTAAACTTGCAAGAACAAAAACTAGTAATTCAGAGATATATAAAAAATATTGGAAAACAAGTTCCAGTTATAGTTGGGGTAAGTAATCCAGGGTTAGATAATTTAATATCTATATCTAACGACTCAATGGAACTAGGTGCATCAGGCGTTATGGTTGCTGGTAACAATGGGTTAAAAAATGATGACCAGATAAAAAGTTATTTTAATCAGGTCTCTATCTCTTTGAAAAATATTCCAATTTGTTTGCAAGATTATCCCCCAACAACAAACGTATATTTATCCACATCTGTAATAAAAGATTTATTTTCTAATAATGAAAATTTTTTAATGTTTAAACACGAAGACTGTCCAGGGCATAAAAAGCTTTCTCAATTGATAGAATTTAGAAATTCAATGAAAACGAGTCCATTTTCGATTCTAGTTGGAAATGGTGGTATCTATGTTCCTCAAGAATTAAAAAGAGGTGCAGATGGAATAATGACCGGATTTGCATTTACTCAAATGCTAGTTGAAGTTTGTAATCTTTTTTTTAAAAAAGATTATGAAAAAGCAGAGGACCTATTTGATCTTTATTTGCCTCTTATAAGGCATGAACAGCAATTTGGTATTGGGTTAGCTATCCGTAAAGAAGTTTTAAAATTAATTGGTGTTATTAAATCATCAAAAGTTAGGGCGCCAGGACCAATTTTAGATAAAAATGACTTTGTAGAACTTGAAAGATTAATTCTAAGATTAAAAAATAAACTTGAAGATAAAAAAATTCCTATTCCAAAGGGAATATAGTTTATGAGAATTTTACTATTCAATCCAAATACAACTAAGTCAATAACGGATACATTATTTAAAACTGGAAGTTTAGTAAAAAGCAATGAAACAGAACTAATACCTATGACAGCTGAAAAAGGCTTCCCATATATCTCTAACAAAGCTGAAGCACAAATAGCTGGCGTTGGTGTACTTGAAATTATTGCAAAATATGAAAAAGATTTTGACGCAATTATTATTGCCGCATTTGGAGATCCTGGCTTGATAGCTGCAAGAGAAATGTTTCAAATTCCAATTGTAGGATTAGGAGAGACATCCATGTTAAGCGCTTGTCTTTTTGGAAAAAAATTCTCAATTATTTCATTTACACAAAATATGAAATCTTGGTATCAGCAAAGTGTTGAATTACTTGGTTTAGAAAAAAGGTATTCGGGTTTTAGAGCTATAGAGGGTGTTGTTCTTTCTATTGATGAGATTCAATCTTTGTATAAAAAACAATTAGTAAAATCAGCTAAAGATTCAATTGAAATTGATGGAGCCGACGTAGTAATTTTTGCTGGTGCACCATTATCTGGGTTTAAGAAGCAAGTCGAAAATGAAATTAATATTCCCATAATAGATTGCGCTGAGGCAGCTATAAAACAGGCTGAATTGGCTTGTGTAATGAAAAAAAATATAAATAAAAATAGCAATAAAAAAAAATTGCCTCCTAAAATTTCAGTTGGTATAGACAAAATTCTGTCAGATTATTTGTCACACAAATAGAGATCATGACAAAAGATAAGTTTTTAAATAGAAATTTTTATGGATATGGACCAAAAAAGCCTGAATTTGTATGGCCAGAAGGAAAAAGAGTAGCTTTATCTATAGTAGTTAACATCGAAGAAGGAGCTGAGCTAACCTTGTCTTCTGGTGATGAAAAGAATGAATATATATACGAAAATAATTTAAATCCTTTATCTAATCAATCGGTAGATTTATGTATGGAATCTCATTTTGAATATGGTTTAAGAGCTGGAATATGGAGAGTTTTTCATTTGTTAGATCAATTTAAAGTAAAAGTGACATTTAGTTGTTGTTCAAGAGCGTTAAAAAAATCTCCATGGTTAGTAAAAGAAATTATATCTCGGGGGCACGAAATTTCAGCGCATAGTGTGAGATGGGAAACTCATTCAAATTTTTCAGTTAAACATGAAAAAAATATTATAAATGAATGTTATAATACAATCTTAGAATTAGCTGGAGAAGCCCCAATTGGGTGGCATACCAGATCTGCAACTTCTGTTAATACAAGAAAGTTGCTGATTGAACATGGGGGTTTTTTATATGATTCTAATTCATACAATGATGATCTTCCATATTCAATAAAACAAGATAATAACAAGTTTATAATTTTACCATATTCTTTTGATACTAATGATATGAGATTTGAACAAAATGGTGGCTTCGTTCACTCAAATGATTTTTTTCAATATTGTAAGGATACGATTGATAGATTAATCCATGAGGGAGAAAAAAATATTAGTAATATGATGTCAATAGGTCTTCATCCAAGAATCATTGGACGACCTGGAAGAATTAATGGGCTTTTTTTGATACTTAATTATATTAAGGATAATAAAATGATTTGGATTCCAAGAAGAAAAGATATAGCTCAATTTTGGGCTGATACAGACTTTTAGACTATTTAGCTCACAATGTCTTATTTTAAAACATTATTTTATTTTGCATAACTTTGACTCTACAAAAAAAATTTTACAAACTACTATATATTCTAATTTAGAAGAAAGGAAACAATCATGAAAAAAATAAGATTTTTATTAATATCATTTATGATTAGCTTTTGGAGTTTTAACGTTCATGCTGCAGATTGGACAATGGCCTCCGGTTATCCAAAAAGTAATTTTCATACACAAAATGTTATGAAATTTATTGATGAAGTTAAAGCAAATACATCAGTTAACATAAATTTAAATCCAAATGATACACTTATAAAACTTGATGCAATAAAAACATCACTGCAAAGAGGGCAAATACCTATCGGTGAAATTAGATTTGGAATTTATGGAAATGAAGATCCAATGTATATTTTAGCAGGGTTGCCATTTATCGCTCCAGATTATGCTAGTGCTTGGTTACTAAAGGAAGTTAAGCATGAATATCTTCAAAATTTGTTTAATAAAAAAGGCTTAAAAATACTTTATACTTCACCATGGCCGGGGCAAGGTTTTTATACCAAAACACCAGTAAATGGTGTTTCAGATTTCAAAGGTAAAAAATTAAGAATTTATTCTACTGCAACACAGCAGATGGGATCTATGTTAGGTTTTAATGCAACTATTTTACCTTTTGCTGAAATTCCTCAGGCCTTTTCAACAGGTCTAATTGAAGCATTATTTACAAGCCCTCAAACAGGCATTGACATTCAAGCTTGGGACAATACAAAACATTTTACTTATGCAGGTGCAATATTTAGTAAAAATGCTGTTATTGTAACAAATAAAGCTTTTAATGCCTTATCAAAAGAAGATCAAAGTGGAGTTTTAGATGCTGCAAGAAAAGCTGAACTAAGAGGATGGGAAATGAGTGCTGCTACAACGAAAGCGCAAATTGGTATTCTTGAAAAAAATGGAATGAAAGCAAAAAATGCTCCTGATGAAGTTACTAGTAAGATGAAAGAAATTGGTCAAGCTATGATGAAAGAATGGAGAAAAAAAGCAAGTCCTGAAGCAAACGCTGTTTTGGACCGTTATCTTGCAATGAGATAAATTAACTTAAGTGGTAGAATGAGATAATCATGAGGTCTTTTTTAGATAAATTATACTTGTTTAGTGGTTATCTCGCTTCCATTTTTTTAGCCCTTATAGCGTTAACAATAATAGCACAGATATTAGGTAGGTTTATCAATGTTACAATTGATTCAACTGAGACAGCTGGATTTAGTTTAGCTGCACTTACTTTTTTTGGGCTAGCATACACCTTTAGGTCTGGTGAGCATATAAGAGTAACATTGTTAACAAGATTACTAAAAAAGAATATTAAAAAGTCTCAAGAATTATTTGCTCTTTTTTTCTGTATAGGGTTTGTCGGTTACCTGAGTTATTGGTCATGGGATTTTGTATACTTTTCATTTATTTTTGACGACATAAGTCCGGGTCTATTAGCAATTCCTTTTTGGATACCAAGATTATCTATGTCATTAGGGATAACCATTTTTTTTATTGCACTAATTGATGATTTTATTTTTATTTTAAAAAACAAAGACCCATCTTATGAAAAAAATGTCTCACCAATTTTTAAAGACGAAATTTGAGGTGAAATAAATGGCTACAGGTTTATCATTAGGCTTATTTATTTTACTTTTGTTTCTTTTATCGCTAGGTATTTGGGTTGCTCCAGCTCTAATTGCAATTGGATATATTTTATTGGAATTTTTTACTCCAGCACCAGTTGGATCTCTTTTAGCTAGTACAATTTGGGATGCTAGTTGGAATTGGGCTTTAACTGCCCTTCCTTTGTTTATATGGATGGGAGAAATTTTATTTAGAACAAGGTTATCTTCTGACATGTTTAAAGGTTTATCACCTATGCTTTCAAGATTGCCAGGAGGGCTACTTCATGTAAACGTTGTAGGTTGTGGTATAATGGCAGCGGTTGCAGGGTCAAGTGCTGTAACGTGCGCAACTATTGGAAGAATGAGTATTCCTGAATTAACTAAAAGAAAGTATGATGAAACGCTTAGTATTGGTTCATTGGCAGGGTCTGGAACTTTAGGACTATTGATTCCTCCTTCTATAATGCTAATTGTCTACGGTGTTTTAGCTCAACAATCTATATCAAGGCTTTTTATTGCTGGAGTTTTACCAGGTATAATGATTATTCTGATTTTTATGTCATATATTGCTATTCGAGCTAAACTTAATCCATCTTTGGCTCCAAAAGAAAAAAATAACTATACATTTTTAGAAAAATTAATTGCTGGAAGACATTTATTTCCGGTTGTAGGACTTATTTTTTGTGTTCTTGGATCAATTTATGGAGGTTACGCAACACCAACAGAAGCGGCAACAATTGGTGTATGCGGAGCTTTGTTATTGGCGTGGTTTACCAAAACTCTAACTTTAAAAAGTTTTTTTGATAGTTTGATGGGAGCAGTTAAAACTTCATGCATGATCAATTTCATAATCGTTGGTGCAGCTTTTTTGTCTGTTGCTATGGGTTATACTGGTATTCCAAAACAGCTTGGAGAAATTGTAAATCAATATGAGTTATCTCAAATTTCACTACTTATAATACTAACAATTCTATATATTTTTTTAGGTTGTTTTCTCGAAGGAACCTCTATGATGGTTTTAACAGCCTCTGTTGTTCTACCTATGGTTCAAACTGCAGGAATTGATTTAATTTGGTTCGGGATTTACACAGTTATTGTAGTTGAAATGGCGCAAATAACACCTCCAGTCGGATTTAATTTATTTGTATTGCAGGGAATGACAGGAAGAAATATTTTAAAGATTACTAAAGCTGCAATGCCATTTTTCTTTTTAATGCTTTTAGGCATTATAATACTTGTAATTTTCCCAGAAATTGTGACTGCTCCAGTCCAGTATATGATACAATAGAAGTTCAAATATAAGAAGGTTTGTATGAGATTAGCGATTGACATAGGAGGTACGTTCACTGATATAGTTCTGGAAAAAAAACATAATATTTTTACAAAAAAAGTTTTAACTTCAGCAGCAAAACCTGAGCTTGCTGTGATAGATGGAGTATTAGAATTACTCGAAGAATTAAAAATAAAACCATCTGAAATTAAAATGATCATTCATGGAACTACTTTAGCAACAAATGCAATTATCGAAAGAAAAGGTGCTAAATGTTGTTTCATCACTACTAAAGGGTTTAGAGATGTTTTAGATATTGGTTATGAAAGTAGATTTGATCAATATGACCTTTTATTAGATAAAACTATCTCAATTATTCCTAGAAGAGATAGATTTGTTATAAGTGAAAGAACCGACATTGATGGGAAAATTCTTAACCCTTTAAATTTAGACGATGTAAATCCATTAATAAAAAAAATTAAAGGAGGTAAGTTTGAAAGTATTGGAATAGGTTTTTTACATTCTTATGCAAATTCTAAAAATGAAAAGTTTTTAAAAACTATTCTTAAAAAAGAATTTCCAGAGTTACAAATTTCTATATCTTCTGAAGTTTGTCCAGAAATAAGAGAATTTGAACGTTTTACAACAACAGCTATAAATGCATACATCAAACCTTTGATGTCAAGGTATCTTAAAAGTTTAGAAACTAATTTAAAAAGTTCTGGCTTTAATTCTTCATTTTTGCTGATGACTTCTGGTGGGAGCTTAACTAGTATAAAAAATGCTTCTGGTTTTCCTGTAAGATTAGTTGAGTCTGGTCCTGCTGGTGGTGTGATTTTGGCTAATTCAGTTGCAAGGGAGCTAAATTTAGATCAAGTGATTTCATTTGATATGGGAGGTACAACTGCAAAAATTACAATAATTGAAAATAAGAATCCAAGTAAAGCTAGGGAATTTGAAGTTGATAGAAAATCACGCTTTCAAAAAGGTAGTGGATTGCCTATTAGAATACCTGTAATAGAAATGGTAGAAATAGGTGCTGGTGGTGGATCTATTGCTAGAATTAACAAATTAGATCAAATAACTATTGGTCCTGATAGTGCTGGTTCAAGTCCAGGACCTGCCTGCTACGGTTTAGGCGGCGAGTATCCAACTATAACGGATGCAGATTTGATTGTGGGTAAGTTAAACCCAAAAAATTTTGCTGATGGTAAAATTGAGTTATTTCCTGAAAATAGTAAAAAAGTAATAAATAATAATATTGCAAAAAAGTTGAATTTCTCTTTAGAAGATGCCTCAATTGGTATCACTGAGATGGTAGATGAAACTATGGCAAATGCTGCAAGAGTTCATTCTGTTGAGCTAGGACATCAAACAGAAAATAAAACTCTTATAGCATTCGGGGGTGCAGCTCCACTTCATGTTTCACGAATTGCAGAAAAATTAAAAGTAAAAAAAATTATTGTACCTACAAATGCAAGTGTTGGATCAGCAATAGGTTTTTTAAAAGCTCCAGTTGGTTATGAAATTGTTCAAAGTTACAGATTTTTCTTAAAAGACTTTAACCCCAAAGCTTTAAATAACTTTTTAAATAAAATGGAAAATGAATCTAAAAAAGTTATAGATTTAAAAAACATAAGCTCAAAACTTTCAACCGAGAGATTTGTGTTTATGAGATACTTTGGTCAAGGACACGAAATTAAGATTAATATAGATAACAGAAAATTTGCAAACTCTGATATTAAATATTTGAAGAAGAATTTTGAAAATGAATATAAAAAACTTTATGGAAGAGTATTACCTAATGCTGAAATTGAAGCAATGACATGGATTGTTTCAATAAGCACAAATCAAAACAGTGAAAAAAATATTTCTGACATCAAGAATAATATATTAAAGTCTAGTAAAGATAAAATGAGAATTTTATCAGTTGAAAATTCTAAATATATTGATGTAGCCCACTATAAAAGAGAAGACTTGAAACCTGGATATTTGATAAAAGGAAGTTGTGTCATATCTGAGGAACAAACCACAACAATTGTTAGTAAAAAATTTCAAACTAAAGTTTTATCTAATGGGTATTTAGAAATAACAGAAACAAGGAGGACTAAATGATTAATAGATCTGAACAATTGTCAAATCAATTAATGTGGAATAGACTCCTTTCAGTTGTTGAAGAACAGGCTCAAACATTGATAAGGACTGCATTTAGTCCAATTGTAAGAGAATGTGGAGATATTTCTGCAGGCATTTTTGATTTAAAAGGTAGAATGATGGCTCAAGCTGTCACTGGAACCCCTGGACATGTAAATTCAATGGCTGAATCTGTAAAACATTTCATGAATTTTTTTCCAATTAAAGAAATGAATGAAGGTGATATTTATATTACAAATGATCCATGGATGGGTACTGGCCATTTAAATGATTTTGTATTAACAACTCCTTGTTTTAAAAATAATAAAATAGTTGCTTTATTTTCTTGTACATCTCATTTGACTGACATAGGTGGTTTAGGAACTGGTCCTGATGGAACTGATGTTCACATGGAGGGCATATATATACCAATGTTAAAATTGGCAGATAAAGGAAAAATAAATGAAACACTTTTATCAATGATAAGACAAAATACTAGACAACCAGTCGAAACAGAGGGTGATGTATATTCACTTGCTGCTTGCAATGACGTTGGCTGTAAAAGATTAGTAGATATGATGAATGAGTTTAACATTGATAAATTAGATGATTTATCAAACTTTATTTTTAAAAAGTCAATTACTGCAGTTCAAAAAGAAATTAGCAAAATTCCAAATGGAACTTATTCAAATTCAATGATGATTGATGGTTTTGAAAATCCAATAAAGCTAAATGCAAAAATAGTTATTAACAAAAATAATTTAATAGTTGATTACACTGGCACGTCATTTAAATCTAATTTTGGTATAAATGTACCTCTTTCATATACAAAAGCTTATACTTCATTTGGTTTAAGTTGTTTAATTTCTCCAGAAGTGCCTAACAATGCTGGCTCATTATTTCCTTATTCAATTTCTTCACCAGAAGGCACAGTTCTGAATGCTATCTATCCAGCTAGTGTATGCGCTAGGCATATAATTGGCCAAATGCTCCCTGACGTGGTATTTGGATGTTTAGAAAAAGCTATACCAAATCTCACTCCTGCTGAGGGAGCTTCATGTTTATGGAATTTAACTTTTAGAGGGGTACAAAAAGATAATAAAAGTATATTTGCCATTACAGCTGTCACTAATGGAGGTACTGGTGCTCGTCCAAGCAAAGATGGTTTATCTGCTACTGCTTATCCTTCAGGAGTAAAGGGAACACCTGTTGAAATTAATGAAGCTGTGGCACCTTTATTATTTCTTCGAAAAGAGTTTAAACCTGGAAGTGGAGGAAGAGGTGAATTTAGAGGTGGTGATGGTCAAATAATTGAAATTAAGTCATCTTTAGAAAAAGATTTAGAAATCTTGGCAGCTTATGACCGAATAAAGTTTCCTCCTAGGGGAAGAAAAGGTGGAGAAAATGGAAAAGCTGGATCTATTAAAATAAAAAATGGTAGAAATTTAAAAGGGAAAGGCACTCAACTTATAAATGCTGGTGAAATTTTAGTAGTTGAAACACCAGGTGGTGGTGGATATGGACCTTATAAAAAAAGGTCAAAAAAATTATCAATTTTAGATAAAGAAAATGAACTAGGCTGATTAGAGTTTTTTTACTATTTTGTACAAGTCATTTAAAGTTTTACGTTCTGAATTTTCTAAAACAGTAACGTTACCAGGAGGCATCGCATACGATATTACAGCTTGTGAATAAACTCCTTCAATATTTTTTATTAAATCATTAACATTTTCAAGATTAACTAGTTTTGGAGAATGTTGCATATTTTCCCATAGTGGTTCTTTTGCATGACACATTGAACATTTAGAAACAATTATTTCTTCTGATGCTAATAAAAGGTCTTTTGGAATTTTCATTATTATTAGATTTGAACTTTCATCTTTACTTGTCAAGTTAGGTTTCCCTATGTCAGACAAATAAACTGAAACCAAAATTATCATAAATACAGGAACCCAAAGAAAGTAAGGAGGTTTTTTTCCAGAATGTTTTATATTGAAAAATTGTCTAATCAATGCACCAACAATTATTATTAATGAAATTATTATCCATGAATAATCAGTAGCGTATATTGTTGGATAGTGATTACTTATCATAATAAATATTACGGGGAGAGTTAAATAATTATTATGTAAAGATCTTTGTTTTGCAGTTATACCGTGTATCGAATCAGGTTTTTTGTTTTTGAGTAAACTCTGAACTACTTTCTTTTGTCCAGGGATTATAATCATTAAAACATTAGCTACCATTATAGTTCCTAACATCGAACCAATTTGCATATAAGCTCCTCGATGAGAAAAAACTTGAAAATATAACCAACTAAAAAATGTAAATACCAGGAGTATAAAGATTGATAGCATTATATTATTTTTATTTACTGTTTTTTTACAAATGTAATTGTATAAAACCCATCCTAAAATAATTCCTATTAATGATATTGAAATAGCTTCCAAATTTGAAATATCAAACTTTTCAATTTCAATCATATAAAGATCAGCACTAATATAATAAACTAGTATTAATAGTAAAAAGCCAGAAATCCAAGTAGCGTATGCCTCCCATTTGAACCATGTAAGTTGAGATGGGAGTTTCTCCGGAGCTACAAGATATTTTACTATTTGGTAAAAGCCTCCACCATGAACTTGCCAAGCTTCACCATGAGCTTCTTTTGGAATACTTTTTCTATTTAGTAAACTTAAATCTAAAGCGATGAAATAAAAACTTGATCCAATCCATGCTATTCCAGCAACAACGTGAAGCCATCTTACTAAAAACTCAACCCATTCAAACAAAATATAAGACAATTTAGCTTCCTCTATAGGTGCTATAGCCAAATGGAGAAACTAACAGTGGAACGTGGTAATGACTTTTTTCTGTTATTGAAAAATTAATATTAATCTTCTCATAAAAAGAGTAATCAGGATTTACAATTTTATTTTTTAAAAAATAATCTTTTACATGAAATATAAGTTGGTAATTGCCTAGCTTAAAATTTTCTTCAGAAAGCAAAGGTTTGTCAACACGACCATCTTTATTTGTAGTACATTCTAAAATTTTATTTTTAACTTCATTGTTTAAAAGAAATAATTCTATTAGAATATTATATGCAGGTTTGCCTATGCTTGTATCTAATACATGTGTAGTTAACCTAGCCATAAGGTTTTATATCATATAAGTTAAAGCAAAGAAATGGAAAACGAAATCATCAATTTTGAAAATAAAAATTTTAAAAAATCAGAATTTATATCTTTATTTGAATCAATATATGAACATTCTAATTGGGTAATAAAAAATGTTATTGAAGGTGGATCTAGCAATCCGAATACTATGATTGAGCTAAAATCAGCTATGAAAAAAATAGTAGATAAAAGTTCAGATAGTCTAAAAATAAAGTTATTAAGGTCCCATCCAGAACTTGGAATTAAAAAAAATCAATTATCTAACCTTACAGCATCATCTCAGGAAGAACAAAAATCTGCTGGTTTAGACCAATGTTCTGAAGAGGAATATAAAGAAATTAAACAACTTAATAAAATATATAAAAAAAAATTTAAGTTTCCATTCATTATAGCTGTAAAAGGTCTTAATAGATCAGATGTAATAGATTCAATGTCTATCAGAGTTAAAAATAATTATGAAGAAGAGTTTTTAACTGCAATTAATGAAGTTCACAAAATTGCTAAAATTAGATTAGAATCTTTAAAAATCTAATTTTTTTATTTTTGGTAGATCAAAAACTGAAATGGTAGGTAAATATTCATCCCATTTAATAATTTCAACAAGTGTAGAATGAGCAGATGGACCTTGGCTTAAAGATGAACAACCAATATCATCAGTAAGAACATTTGGGTTTCCATGTATACAAAATGTATCATCATTGGCATGAGGGTTGTACCAAGCACCAACTGGTAGAAAAACTACACCATTCATTATATCTTTGGAAATTTTTAAACCAGCCAAGCATGAACCTCTTTCATTAAAAACTTTAATCACTTCACCGTTTTTTAAATTTCTTAATTTTGCATCTGTAGGGCTCATTAAAAGTGCTTCTCTTCCGTGAATTTTAAATTTCTTACTATAATTACTGTTATCAAGTTGGCTGTGAAGCTTATTTTCAGGTTGACCTGAAATTAAATGAAGAGGAAATTTATTTGTTACAACTGAGCCTAGCCATTCTTTTGGTTCTAACCATGAAGGATGCCCTGGACAATCAAAATAATTATAACTATCTATCTTATCAGAAAAAATTTCGATTTTTTGTGATGGTGTTGATAAAGGAAATTGTTTTGGATTTTTAATGTAATCTTTTAAAAGAATTTGTTCACGTGTAGGCTTTAAAACTTCAAAAAAACCTCCATCCCAAAATTTTTTAAAATCTGGAAGGTAAAAATTATTATACTTGGCACTATCTTTTGCTTTATTCCATAAACTATTAAGCCACTCTTCTTCATCTTTATTTTCTGTAAATTGGCAACTAAAACCTAGTTTTTTTGAAATTAAGGAAAAAATTTCATAATCATTTTTTGAATTCCCAATAGGGTCTATAACTTTGTGCATTGGTGATACTGTTTGTTCCCAATGTCTAAAGCCGATATCATTCCTTTCAAGTGACGTAGTTGTTGGTAATATAATATCTGAATGTCTTGCAAGACTATTCCACCATATTTCATTTGTAATTATTGTATCTGGTTTAAATGTAGCTTTTCTTAACTTAGACAAATTCATTTGATGATGAAATGGATTACCTCCAGCCCAATAAACTAATTTTATATCTGGAAAGTTATATGTTTGACCATTAAATGAAAAACTCTCACCAGGATTTAGCAACATGTCAGAATATCTTGCTACTGGAATGAAATCTAAAACCTGATTTTTGAATTGATCCAATGCTGGCCATTTGAAATTTTTCACAGGGTTTCCAATTCCATTTTCCGCACTATACCCTAACCCAAAACCTCCACCAGATTTTCCAATTTGTCCAATCATCGATGCTAACACTACTATCATCCAATGTGGTTGTTCCCCATATTGTTGGCGTTGAAGAGACCATGAACCAGAAACAAGAACTTTTTTATTTTTTATTGAATCAATGACTTTGTAAAAAACTGCTTTATTAAGTCCAGTTATCTTTTGAGCCCAGTTAGGGTCTTTTTTAATCCCATCTTTAGTGCCAAGAAGATAATCTTTAAATTTATCGTATCCATAGCAACGTGTTCTTAAAAACTCACGATCACATTGATTATTAGTTTCTAATAGATAAGCAAGACCTAACATAAAAGCTGTATCAGTTCCTGGTCTAATCTTTACCCATTCGGCTTCTACAAGTTTATCTGCTTCAAAATTAGTTGGGCTAATATTAAAAAATTTTACTTTTCTCTTTTTACATTTTTTTAAAAAAGTTTTTGTCGTATGAAAACCAACACCTCCAGAAGTCACTTGAGAGTTTTTTAATGGCAAACTTCCAAACATTAAAATCACATCTGTATTCTTGGAAATGCTATTCCAATCAGTATGTTCATCTAAAAATTTTCTATAAGGCATTCCAATTACATGTGGGATAATTGTTTCACTAGCTGCATATGAGTATGTGGTTACGGATTTTACATAACCACCAAAGCAATTAAAAAAACGGTGTAATTGACTCTGTGCGTGATGAAATCTTCCCGCTGACGCCCAACCGTATGATCCTGCAAAAATAGATTTGTTAGTAAATCCATTTTTAACTCTATTTAATTCTTTAGAAACTATATCTATAGCCTCTGTCCATGAAATTTGAATAAATTCATCAGTCCCTCTTTTTTTTCTAGCTCTATTAAAAGCTACACTATTGTTTTCACTTTCACTTAAATAATCAAGGTACCAGCCAGTCCTCACATAAGGATTTTTAATTCTTAATTCGTCATTTACCGCATCAATCATCCCCTCTGAAATTAGAGAAGGATTTGTATCTTTTTCATAAGGATCAAGAGATATTAGTTTTTTATTTTTTACTTTAGCGTAATAACTTCCCCAATGAGCACTTGTTGTTTTAATTTTCATGATTAAGAATTTTTTTCAACAATTAATGGTTCTAAAAAGTTTGCAATGTGAATAGCTTTTATTGCGGATTGGTCTTTGATTTGAGAACGGCAGGATGTGCCATCAGCTATAACAGTCGGATTTTTATATTTTAGAATTGAAGGTATAAGTTTAGCCATTGCCATTTTTATTGACACTTCATACGTTTCTTTATTGTATCCAAATGAACCAGCCATTCCACAACAACTTGTTTCTATATTTTCTAATTGAATTTCAGGAATTTTATTTAAAATTTTAACAATTGGATTAACTACATCAAAAGCTTTTTGGTGACAGTGTCCATGAAGTAAAACTATATTATTGTATGGTTTAAACTTAAAATCAGATAATTTTTTTATTAAAAGTTCTTCAAATGTAAAACTATTTTGTGATAGTAAAAGTGCTTCTTTACTTTTTATCAAAGAAGGTAATTCATCTCTAAAAGATAATATGCATGATGGTTCTAATCCCACAACAGGAACCCCTTTTTTTAAATACGGCAAAAATGTTTTTAAAATATTTTCGTATTCAGTTTTTGTTTTATCTATAAGTCCATAAGTCAAAAAAGTTCTTCCACAACACAAATTTTTATTATTAATTTTTGGAAGAAATGGAGTAAATCCTAATTTTTTTAGGACCCTTATTGCAGCTCTTATATTTTCTGGTTCATGGAATCTATTAAAACTGTCTGGAAAAACAATTACAGGGTTCGACATTTTTTCATCAAATTTTGAGGATAATTCATTGTCTTTAAAATAATTCATTTTAGTTAATGGAATATCTCTCTTTGCAGAAATATTAAAGAGAGCTTCATTGATAAAATTTAAAATTTTAAATTTTTGTAAAACTTTTAAAATTGGATAAAAATAACTCAAATGTTTACTGTATTGTGGTAAGTATGCGACCAATTTTTGAGATAAGGAAAGGCCATATTTTTCATGACGTAATCTTTCTATTTCAATTTTCATTTTTGAAATATCAACACTTGTAGGACACTCTTTTTTGCATGCTTTACATGAAACACATAGTTTCATGGTTTCATACATTTCTTTTGAAGTTAGTGCATCATTGGTAAATTGACCAGTTAAGGCTAACCTGAGTGTATTTGCTCTTCCTCGCGGTGAATCTCTTTCATCTTTTGTTACTCTGTAGGATGGACACATCACACCATTTTCCAATTTTCGGCAAGATCCATTATTGTTGCACATTTCAATAGCACCTTGTAATCCATTAGATTTTCCAGGCCACGAAGACCAATCCATAACGGTTTTTATGTCCAAAGCTGAATAGGCAGGTGAATATCTAAACAAATTTCTATCATCCATTTTAGGTGCATCGATGATTTTTTCTGGATTAAAGATTCTATTAGGGTCAAATAAATCTTTTGTTTGTCTAAATATATTATTAACTTTTTTATCAAACATTTTTTCAATGAATTCTGATCTGACAATACCATCCCCGTGCTCACCGGAAAATGAACCTCCAAATTTTTTAACTAAGATGCAAGCTTCTTCAGCTATCATTCTCATTTTTTCTACATCTTCGTTAATTTTCATATTTAAAACGGGACGAACGTGAAGACACCCTACGGAAGCATGAGCATACCAAGTACCATGAACATTAAATTTTTTAAAAATTTTTGTTAAACCTTCAGTGTATTCAGCTAAATTCTCAAGATTCACAGCACAATCTTCTACAAAAGAAACAGGTTTTCCTTCACTTTTCATAGACATCATTATATTTAATCCGGACTTTCTCATTTCTGTAAGGCGAGACTGATCATTATCATTTAAAATTTTTACTACACCTCCCGTTTTGGTTTTATTTTTCCAATTAAAACCAAGATCCTTCATCATTTTTTCTAATTCATTTAATTTATTTAAGTTTTTTGTTTGATTTTTATCTGCAAACTCTACAACTAATAATGATGCTGGATTTCCAACAACAATATCTTTAACGGTTTGTCTAAAAATTTGAATATCATTAGCTAATTTTAGCATTGTATCATCTATTAATTCTACTGACACTGGATTCAATTTTACAATATGCTGAGCGGCATCCATTGATTCATAAAATGAAGGGAAATGACAAACACCCATTACTTTTTTACTTGGCAATTTTGATAATTTAAGTTTAATTTTTGTAAAAAAACCTAAAGTACCTTCTGAACCAACTAAAAAATGAGATAAGTTTATCCCATCACCTTTTTGTCCATTTGGTCTATAAGACATTGCATCGGGAAGAAGCGCATCAATATTATAACCTGCAACACGTCTAAGTACCTTTGGGAAATCATTTAAAATTATATTCTTATGTTTTTTTATTTGATCATAAAGTTTAGAAATATTTATATTGAAAATATTCAAGTTAGAATTTTGTTTTAGTTCATCAATATTTACATTACCAAATCTATATTCTTTACCATCATTTAATATAGCATTGATTGATAAAACATTATCTCTCATCATGCCATATTTTAAAGAACGTCCACCACAACTGTTGTTACCTGCCATACCACCAATAGTAGCTCTGCTGGATGTTGATACGTCTACAGGAAACCAGAGACCGTATGGTTTTAAATATTTATTTAATTCATCTAAAACAATTCCTGGTTCAACTTTACAAGTTTTATTTTTTTGATCAAATTCAATTACTTTATTGAAATATTTTGAGTTATCTATTACCAATGATTTATTAACAGTTTGACCACATTGCGAAGTCCCTCCTCCCCGAGGTAAAATTGATATATTATTTTCTAAGCAGAAATTTACTGCTTTGAAAACATCATCTTTAGTTTTAGGAATAAATACAGCTAATGGTTGAATTTGGTATATAGATGCATCTGTAGAATATCTACCTTTTGAAAAATCATCATCATAAAACTCACCATTAGTAATATTTTTTAATTCTGAGAGAGGAACTGGTACAAAATCTTTTGGCATTTAAAGTCTTACATATTTTAAAAATGGTATTATTTGTTATAAAGTATATATATATATTCTTATAATATTAAAGATTTAACAAGGATAATTAATGAGTAATAAAAAATACCAATCAGGTAAACATTTTCTTCAATTACCTGGACCTTCAAATNTTCCAAATAGAATTTTGAATGCTATGAGTTATCCTACAATTGATCACAGAGGTCCAGAATTTTCAGAATTAGCGCTAAAATGTTTGAGTGGTATTAAGACTATTTTTAAAACTGAAAGCCCTGTAATTATTTTTCCAGCTTCAGGCACTGGAGCTTGGGAGGCTGCTTTAGTTAACACATTAAATGAGGACGATTATGTTTTAATGGTAGAAACAGGTCATTTTGCATCCCTTTGGAANAAAATGGCTCAAAAGTTAGGTCTTAAAATTGAAATTCTCCAAACAAATTGGAGAGAAGGTTTAGATCCTTTAGAGATTGAAAAAAGATTGAAACTTGACGTTGATAAAAAAATTAAAGCTGTTTGTATAGTTCATAATGAAACTTCAACGGGTTGTACGTCAGATGTGAAAGCTGTAAGAGAAATATTAAATAATTTAAATCATGATGCTTTATTAATNGTTGACACTATTTCTGGATTAGGGTCAATTAATTATGAACACGATAGTTGGGGTGTTGATGTAACTATTTCAGGTTCACAAAAGGGACTAATGTTACCTCCAGGTGTATCATTTAATGCAATTTCTGAAAAAGCTATAATTACTTCAAAAAAATCAACTTTAAAAAGATTCTATTGGGATTGGAGTGAACATTTGGAATTTAATAAGAACGGTTTTTTCCCTTATACTCCAGCTACAAACATTTTGTTTGGACTGAAAGAAGCTATTGATATGCTTCACGAAGAAGGGCTTGATAATGTATTTAAAAGACATGCAAGATATTCAAAAGCTACAAGAATTGCTGTTGAAGCATGGGGATTAGAAGTATTTTGTAAAAANATAAATAGGTTTTCTGACGTTTTAACTGGTGTGATGGTTCCTGAAGAAAAAGACGCAGATCAATTAAGAAAAATTATTTTAGAGAACTTTAATATGTCTTTAGGTAATGGCCTTTCAAAGCTTAAAGGCAAAATCTTTAGGATTGGGCATCTTGGTGATTTTAATGACCTAAGTCTTTTAGGAACATTAAGTGGAGTTGAGATGGGTTTAGATTTAATGCAAATACCTATCAAAGAAGCTGGTGTTGAAAAGGCAAGAGAATATTTAAAAGAAAATTTATAATTATGANTAAATTGAATTTTTTTAGTGATTTAATAAATTCATTATTTGACAAAACAAATAGAAAAAAAAACTTTAGTTTTTTATTTGAGAAAAAGCAAAGTAAATCACTATATGATTATATTGAGAATATTTATGAAGCTAAAGGTGAAATATCTGCATTAAGTTACTCTGAAGAATTATTTGATTTATTAGATGAAATTGACGATAAAACTTTTATTAAATTTTTNCATTACCTAGAAAAAAATTATGATTTAGAGATCAATTCGCTATATCAAATTTTAAAAAATTATGAAAAGAGAAAAGATTACAATTTTTACAAAGATTTTAAAAATATAACTGAAACGAAACGGTCAGAAATTTTTAGACGTTTAAATTCTACTCAACATGGAACAATTAAGTTAGTAAAATTAAGAGAAAAACTTTTAAGATTTTTAGGAAAATATCCAAATTTACGAAAAATTGATTATGATTTGTCTTCTTTATTTAAAGATTGGTTTAATAGAGGATTTTTAATATTAAAACCTATTGATTGGGAAACACCCGCAAATATTTTAGAGAAAATCATTGAATACGAAGCTGTCCATCAGATCAAATCGTGGGATGAGTTAAGATCGAGATTAGAACCAGAAGATAGAAAATGTTTTGCATATTTTCATCCTGCCATGGAAGATGAGCCACTGATTTTTATAGAAGTAGCATTAACAAAAGATATACCAAAAAATATAACCGAAATTCTTGAACCCAATAGATCAAGAATAGATAGTCAAGAGGCGACTACTGCAGTTTTTTATTCAATTTCTAATTGTCAAAACGGACTTCAGGGGATTTCATTTGGAAATTTTTTGATAAAACAAGTAGCAAAAGATCTTGAAAAAAACTTTAGTAAATTAACAAAGTTTGTAACATTATCTCCAGTGCCTGGATTTGTTAAATGGTTAGAAAAANATGACTCTAAATTACATAAAAAACTTGTTAATAAATTAAATNTTTCAAACATTGAAAAAAATAAAAGTTTAATAAATAAACTTATTTTTGATTACTTTTTTATTTCTAATAGAGAAGATAACTTACCAAATGATCCAGTTGCAAGATTTCATATAGGTAATGGTGCAATATTAGAAAACATTAATTTTTTGGGTGATGTCTCAGAAAAGGGATTGCAACAATCTCTTGGGACTATGGTCAATTATTTATATGATTTAGAGGAAGTTGAGAAAAATCACGAAAAATATGTTGTTGATAAAAAAATTAATACATCTAAAAGGTTATTAAAAGAATCACAAAAAGCTTAAAAAGGAAAATTTATGATCAAAATTGTCAGTACTTTTATTCTATTAACAATAGTTAATTTATTTTCATCAANCCTTGTTTTAGGGAATGAAAAGAAAGATCAATATTCTTGTAAGCCAAAACATGCTGCGGCCATTCGTTCGAATGGAATTCAAACATTTAAGATAAAAGGGGATGAAAAACCAGTATTAATATCAATATTTAAAGGATTTTTAGAATCCAATGATATGAAATATAAATTATATGAAGCGGGTGGAAGAGCTTTTGCCTTTTCTCCAGAAAGAGCATGGGTCCATTTTCAAGATATAACTGTTCTAGATGATGGGCAACTTTCTTTTGTTATGGCTGTAAATAGCTCCATATCAAGATACTTGTGTGTTAAAAAATAAAATCAAANAAAATCATAACTTTTTAACAATTATCTTACTTATTTTTTTGGTAATTGTTTGGAGTTCTGTTTGGTCTTTATTTAAAATAGCACTTGAAGAAATACCACCTTTAAGTTTCAGAGTTTTAACAGGTATACCTGCTGCAATTTTGTTATTTATGTTTGTTCTAAATAAAAACAAATCTTTAAACGTACCTAAAGAAANTTGGAAACCTTTACTTTTAATAAGTTTTTTTAATGTCACATTATGGCAAGTATTAATGCTTTATGGTTTAAGTTTNCTAGGCGGTGGAAGAGCAGCTGTTCTTGCTTATACTATGCCAGTCTGGGCTACTATTTCTGCTGGATTAATTGGTTATGAAAAAATTAATTTGTCAGTAACTNTAGCATTAATTTTCGGAATGATAGGAATTTTTTCACTATCTATTGGAATTGGAGTTTTAGATAACCTTTTAGGTTTATTTTTGACATTATCTGCTGGATTATCATGGGGAATTGGTACTATGATTGTAAAATATGGAGGGTTCAAATCTGATGGTATGTTGGTAGCTGGTTGGCAACAACTTATTGGTGTATTACCTATAATTCCTTTTGCTNTTTATTTTGATATAAATAATTTTGGTAGCCCTGATTATATACANTATTTAATAATAATTTATGCAATAATTTTTTCTAGTGCATATACATATTGGGCTTATTTTACGGTATTACAAAAATTTTCAGTAAATGTAACTTCTGTATCAGTAATGATGGTACCTGTATTAGCTATAATGATTGATTTTCTATTCATGGGAGTATTTTTGACAAACTTTGATATAATTGCTGTAATATTTATTATTTCAAGTATTTTTATAGCAGCTACAAAACCATTTAATAAAAAAGAATAACATTATNAACATAAGAACAAATATGAATAAAGAAGATTTAATTAAATTTTGTAATAACATTTTATTAAAATTAGATATGGATTTTGAAAAAGCCAGGGCTACTTCTGAAGTTTTAGTTGAAGCTGATTTGATGGGGCATAGTACGCATGGTGTAAGACTTTTGCCAAATTATGTTAGCGATATTAAAAATGGTATCATGAAAGTAAATGGAAATTATAAAATTATTTCAGAGAAAAAATCAAATATTATAATTGATGGCAAGTTGTTGCCAGGAATTTGGCTTACTCAAGAGGGCCTCAAAATTGCAATTACTAAAGCTCATGATTTTGGAGTATCTACGGTAACAATTGGTAACAGTCATCATAATGGAGCGCTAGCGGCATTTTTGAAAGTTGTTGCCGATGAAGGTTTGATTGGAATTATCAAAAGCTCTGTTCCTTCAAATTCAACAGTTGCTCCATTTGGAGGTACAGAACCTCTTTTTACTCCAAATCCCATGGCAATAGGTTTCCCTACAAATCATTTGCCTGTGATCATTGACATAAGTGCTTCTATTACAACAAACAACATGATCGCAGAAAAGATAGCTAATAATGAAAAGTTTGATTTTGATTGTTTGTTAACTTCAGAGGGGGTTCCAAGCAATGACCCATTGGTCGTAAAAGAAGAAGGTGGAACAGTCCTACCAGTTGGTGGAATGGAATATGGACATAAAGGATATGGTTTAGCTTTAGGTATTGAAGCTTTATCACAGGGTCTATCTGGCTTTGGAAGAAAAAATAATCCAAAGAGTATGAACCTATCAACGTTTATACAAGTTATAGATCCAGAATTTTTTTCTGGTTTAGAAGAGTTTAAAAAACAAATGTCCTATACTGTTAATAAGGCTAAAAATAATAAGCCTATACCTGGAAAAAATATTTTTATACCTGGAGAAAGAGCACTGAAAAGAAGAGACCAAGCTCTAAAAAATGGTATTAAATTAAATGATATAACTCAAAATTCTTTGAAAGATTTAGGAAAAAAATTTAATGAAAGTTTCTTTTAAAATTTATCTAGATCTCCAATCAATAATTTCTGTCAAAAGATTTAGTATTTTTTCTATTTTTTCTTTACCATATCTTTTTTGAATAGATTTTAAAATCAATAAGTATTCGGGTTTAATTGATTCTAATTTTAACTTTCCATCTAATGAAATTTCGAGTTTAATTTTTCTTTTATCTATTTTGTTTTCTTTTTTAGTAATAAAATTATTTTCAATAAGTGTATTGATGATTCTTGATAAGCTAGGAGGTAAAATACAAGCNTCTGTCGCTAATTGACCAGCATCACAAGGACCTTTCTCTCCTAAAACTCTTAAAACTCTCCACTGTTGCTCGGTAAAATTATGCTTTGCTAACATTGGTCTAAAAGACATCATTAAAGCCTCGCGAGCTCGAAGNAATGTTATCGTTAACGACTTTTTAGTTTCAAATAAAGTTATTAAACTATCTGTATTTTTATCTAATTCATTCATTCATATGATTTTATTAAAATAATAAATAACGTGCAAATAATAAATAAATTAGCTTGATATGAAAGTGTAAGAGTATAAGATTTTTTTTAGAGGTAAAGATGAAACTAGAAAACGTAACAAAATTAAAAATCCTAAAAAAAGAGTTATCACTTGGTGTTGGTATTAGGCAATCAAGAACAGTAGATATAGCAAAAATTATGAAAACATGTGGCTATGATTGGCTGTTTATAGATTTAGAACACAATAGCATGGATATTGATATTGCTACCCAAATTTCTGTTGCCGCACAAGATACTGGTATAACACCAATTGTAAGAGTCCCAGGCTTTGAACATTATCATGCAACTAGAGTTCTTGATTGTGGTGCTCAAGGAATAGTGTTTCCACATGTTGATGATAAAAAAACTGCCGAGAAATTAGTTTCAAATTGTTTGTTCCCACCAAAAGGACATAGATCTATGACTGGTTTATTGCCACAATTGGATTTTAAAAAATACCCAGTAGGTGAAGTTTCCAAGATTATTAATGATGATATTATAATAGTTGTAATGTTAGAGACACCACTTGCAATCAAAAATGTTGAAGAGATTGCATCTGTTTCTGGAATTGATGTTTTACTGATTGGTACAAATGATCTTTGTATGGAAATGGGTATTCCAGGACAATTTGATCATGAACGTATTAAAATGGCTTATAAGGCAGTTATAGAGGCTTGTGATAAGAACAATATTTTACCTGGAATGGGTGGAGTTTATAATGAAACTTTAATGCGTGAGTATATTGATTTAGGAATGAAATTTGTTTTATCAGGATCTGACCTTTCTTTTTTAATTCAAGCTGCTGAAGAACGGTCAAAAATATTAAAAAATAGAGGTNAAAAATAAATGAAAAAATCAAATTTATTCTCATCGTTTGAACTTAAAAATAAAACTTTTAGAAATAGAGTTATTTTATCACCAATGTGTCAATATAAAGCTAAAGATGGCTCTATAGATGATTGGCATTTACAACATTATTCAAGATTTGCTTTTTCTGGTTTAGGAGGTGCTTTTATTGAAGCAACCGCAGTTTCACCAGAAGGAAGGATTGGTTATGGTTGTACTGGCATATGGCACGATAATCATGTAGAAGGATTAAAAAAAATAACAAAAATTTTTAAAAATTATAATTGTAGAAGTGGCATACAATTAGCTCATGCGGGTAGAAAAGCTAGTTTTTTAAGACCTTGGGATGGTGCTAAGCCTATAGAAACAGATGAAGGTTATGAAAAAAAATGGCAAATAATTGGACCTAGTTCTATTCCGGTAAATAGTGGCACACCAGTTCCTTTAGAAATGAGTCAAGATGATATAAATAGGGTTAAAGAAGATTTTAAAAATGCAGCCTTGAGATCAATTAAAGCCGGCTTTGATATGATAGAAGTGCACGGTGCGCATGGATATTTATTACATTCATTTTTTTCTCCATTGTCCAATAATAGAAATGATAAATATGGAGGTAGTTTAGAAAATAGAATGCGTTTTGGAATTGAAGTTGTAAGGTCNATAAAGTCAATTTTGCCTGATAACATTCTATTATTTTTTAGAATATCTTCAGTAGATGGAGCTGAAAATGGTACAAAGTTTGAAGAAAATATTGCCTACGCAAGAGAACTCAAAAAAGCAGGTGTTGATATTATTGACTGTTCTTCTGGGGGTATCGGAGGTTCACCTGTTCTAACAAAATCTAAAATTATCCCAGGTTTCCAAGTTCCTTATTCAGAGAGAATTAAAAAAGAAGCAAATATTAACACNATGGCAGTTGGCGCAATAATTGAACCAGATCAAGCTGAAGATATTATTACTTATAATAGAGCTGATTTAATAGCAATAGGAAGAGAACTTCTGGCTGATACACAATGGGTTTATAAAGCAGCTACAAGGTTTGGCTTATCTAATTCTAAAGACTTTTTGCCAGATAGTTATTCATTTTTCTTAAGTAGAAGAGATGATTATCTAGACAGATCTGCAAAGCCAGCTTAATCAGTTATTAGGGTTTTTAAAATCATAAAAATCAACGGTTTTTACTAACTTATTTTTTTGAGATTCTAAAGCACCTAACTTTGCACTTTCTTGTGTATAATTAATCCAATCTGGATCCAACCACATTGTTGCTCTCTTCTTTTCTCTATCATCAGCATTTTTATAGATCCAAATATGAGTATACTCATTAGGATCACCTGTTTCACATACTGCAAATAACAGAGGTTGTCCTAGATTTCTTGATTGTGGTTCTTTACCTATTTTTTCATAAAGTTCTAAATGTTTTTTAATAGTTCCTGGTTTACATCTATAAGTTCTAATATCTAAAAGCATAATATCCTCAAAAATTTATTAAGTTTTTTAAATAGTTATATATTATTGTTAAATATATGGAAATTATTAAAATTAATACAAATGAAAAACTATCTATTGATTCTTCAAATCCAACGCGATATTTAGGCTATCCTAGAAAAGTTCCTCTTTGGAAATTAGAATTTATACTTCCTAAACATTGTGATTTGGTCAGAGGAAAAGAAAACTCTGACATTAGTTTTGAAATAGAGAACTCTAAAGGTATTGCGTTTGTTCCTTCTTTATCCAATAAAGAGGCAGAATTCAGATTGAAAAAAATGTTTCCAGAACTTTTAAAAGTTACAAATTGTGCTAGAACGTAAAAAAGATATAAAAAAATTGCATAATTAAATTTAATTTTATATTTTTATATTTACTAAATATTTAGATATTAATATATCTTGAAGGCTATCTTGCTCAATTTTTTGTTCAAACTAGTCTTAAGTTTAGCAAAAACATAAAAAGGAGAGTTTATGCCTAACGGTACAGTAAAGTGGTTCAACAAAAAAAAAGGTTATGGTTTTATAGAACCTGAAACTGAAAATGAAAAAGATGTATTTGTTCATATTTCAGCGGTTAAAGAGGCCGGTATGTTTAATTTAGATGAAGGTGACAAAGTGACTTATGAGCTTGAAACTGGAGAAAATGGAAAAATTTCTGCTGTTAAGTTAAGTAAAGCTTAATTTTTTTTATTAAGNCTTATTGGGCTGCCAGATCAAAAATAATAAACAGAGTAAATTATAAAAAATATACAGATTTAATTCCAAACATCATTAAAAAATATAGTGGTAAAATTTTAGAACGTGGAAGTGATTTTTAAAGTTATTGAAGTAAAGTAACAATTATATAGATTTGTTATTATAGAATTTCCATCACTTAAAGATAGAGAGAAATGTTGGTCATTAAAAGATTATAAATAAATCTATTCTAATAAAAAAAATGGTTCTGGAATAATGGATTTAGATTTAGTCGAAACTAGAGATTCAATGAAATAATGAGGCTTCACTCACAATTAAAATCTGAGTTTATCAATATTCCTGATAGAGGTTTTGGTAAGTCAAAAATTTTTACAAGTCATGGTGGAAATGGTCCGCCTTTATTACTTATCCATGGTAATCCGATGTGCCAACTTACATGGCACAAAATAGTACCCGAATTGATAAAAAATTTTTATATAGTAGCTGTAGACATAAGAGGTTATGGAGATAGTATGGGTCCTAAAGATGGAGGCGAAAATCATATCAATTATTCGTTTAGGGCTATGGGTAGTGACTTCAAATTTATAATGGAAAAATTTGGTTTTGATAAATTTTTTGTCGCTGGTCACGATAGAGGAGCACGTATTACTCATAGGTTATGTTTAGATTTTAAACCTAATATTACTAAAGCTGCGGTAATTGATATTTTACCAAATCGTCATCTATGGAAAAATGTAAATAAAGACTGGTCATTGGCATATTGGCATTGGGTATTTATGTTACAACCATATGATTTTCCTGAAAAATTAATGAGTAGTGTATCGCCTGTATATTTCATGAAGAAAAAACTTTCAAAGCCAGGAATAGGTATAGATTTTTGTAAAAAAACATTTAAAGAATATGTGAGATGTTTCAATTGGAAGACGATTTGTGCTTCTTGTGAAGATTATAGAGCGTCACCAACATGCGATTTAGAAATGGAAGATAAGGATTTTAACAATAATAATCACATAGATTGTCCTTTACTAGTTTTGTGGGGTAAAAAAAGTCATACTGAAATTACTGACGGCAATGTTATAGAAACTTGGAGAAAATATTGTACTAATAATATTGTAGGAAGTAGTATAGATGGAGGTCATTATATTCAAGAGGAAAATCCAAAAGAAATTTTAAAATGGTTTAATCGTTTTTTTTAGAAAGGAATATTTTATGAAGACAAATACAATTTCAAAAGAAGAAATGTTAAAAAGAGTGTCTGTTTTTAAAGAGTTAAAGCCACTCCCAATTCAACTAGATAAGAATATTTCTCAAAAAGGTAAAGATATTGTTTACGCTAGAGAGCTTCTTTCAATAATTGGATTAGAAGAAAATTCATATAATACACCAATTAATAAAAATGCACCTATTACTGGAGCTGCAGGCATAACAATGACAATAGCAAAATGTCCGCCTAATCAAGGTCCTGGTTTGCATAATCATCAAGCGACTTATGAAACTTTTACAGTTTTAAAAGGTAAGTTTTTAATTTCATGGAATGAAGATGGCTCTGAAGAATTAATTCTTAATGAATTAGATACAATATCAATACCACCAGGCGTTTGCAGATCATTTAAAAATATATCTAAAAAGGAGGGTATGCTACAAGTTATAATTTCTGGCGGTGTACATGATATGAACGATATAGCATTTACAAAAAAAGCAAAAGATGAAATGGAAAAAATTGAACCTAACCTATCAAAAAAATTTGAAGAAGTTGGGTTCAAATTTACTGCAGGACTTACTGATTAATTAGAAATATTTTTTAATTTAGTAAGATAGTATCCAGAAATAACTATTAAGATAGACCCAACTATTGTCGAATTTGTTGGGATCTCATTATATATTACATAACCCCAAAAAGCTGCAAGTATTAAAGTTATATTTACAAAAGGAGACGCAACTGAAGCATTTATATATGTCAAAGATTTTATAAAGAAAAAATGACCCAAAGTTACTAAAATTCCCATAAATATCATCAAACAAAAATCAAATAATGTTGGAACTTGGAAGAAATAAATTCCAAAAGGAATTGCTAAAAATGAACCAGAAATAGCAGTATAGATCAATGTTGTTGATGATTTATTATTTTGATTGAGATATTTTGTTGAAATAGTAAATAAAGCAAAAAATAATGCTGCAAAAAAAGGAAATAAAACATAATAATTAAAAATTGCTGATCCAGGATTTGCAACAATTATTGCTCCTACTAAACCAAAAACTATAATAATAACTTGTTTAATAGAAACTTTTTCATTTAAAAAAAATATTGCTAATATCATTGTGAGTAGAGGTCCAATCATATAAATAGCGATATGGTCAGCAAATGGAAGGGTTGCCAATCCACCGAACATACAACATGTTGTCAACATCAGGAGAGAGCCTCTTCCAATTTGTAATTTGGGCATATCTGTTTTTAATAATTGAATAAATTTTTTGTTAAAGATTAAGAATAAAAAAGATAATTGAGATATATATCTTGTAAAAACAATAAAAAATGGATCATATCTCTGTCCTAAGTCTTTAGCTATTAATTCCATTATAGAAAAAATGAAATAAGTAGAAATAATCAGAAAGAAACCTTTGGATTCGTTTGAGTAAGACTTAAATAAATTTACAACTTTATTCATTTAATAAAATTATATTCATTTTGTTAATTTACAATAAAAAAGGATGATAAAATCATCCTTTTTTCTTTAATTCTAGATAGGGGAGGAGGGTTCTATCTAGATTAAATTTTTAAAATTAAGCAGCTTTGGCTTTAACTGTCTTGACATTTACAACCTTTTGTGTGGGCAATTGAGTAACTTCCTTATAGTTGTAAAAATCACCAGTGCTTAATGATGTTCTTGTAATACCAATATCTTCTAGCTCTTTATCTGACAAAAAAGCAAGTGCTTGTCTTGTTCTTGCGACTGCAATTTTTTCAAAAATTGCTGTAACTGTATCAAAAAATGTATTTTTAGTCATATTTGTTCCTTTTGAATATAATATATTTATAATTGTTTCTATTNAACAAGTGAATACGTCAAATTAGAAAATAATTATTTCTTTTNAGGAAATTATTTATTTATTTGAAATATATTTTTTCTTAAAAAGAAATAATATGATTTGAACACAAATTAGCATTTTTATAAAATAAGAATGTGTAGCTTATTTATGTCTTGCAATAAATAATTTAATCAATAATTATTGANTTGCTTATATTGATTATCAATAAAAATTATAATATTTCTTTAAATATTAGTATTATTTAACAAACTGTAGAAGGAATGTTTATGAAATTATCGAAACCTTTTTTATTGTGGTGGATACAAATAGTTACAATCTTTTTTTCTTGTTTTTTTATATATAATTTTAACTGGTTTCATGAACTGTATAATTCAGATCAAACTAAAATTAGTTTTCTAATAATAATAGTTTTTCTGGGTGCAACAATAACTGTTGGTGTTTTAAGTTATAAGGAATTACGTAATAAGAAAGTTTTATCTAATTACATTTGGTTTTCATCTGAAACCATGGTTACATTAGGANTGATTGGTACAGTTGCTGGTTTTCTTATAATGCTAAGCTCAGCTTTTGATAATCTTGATGTCCAAAATGTTGAAAATGTTCAAGAAGTTATCACAGATATGTCCTTAGGTATGAGTACAGCTTTATGCACGACTTTAGTAGGTCTTGTTTGCAGTGTTTTGACAAAAATACAAATGGTAATACTAGAAAATAATCATCATGAATGATCCACGGTATAGATCTTCTTTTGGCTTCATAGATTTACTTTTTAATCTGCTTATAGGATTTGTTTTTCTTTTTATGCTAGCTTTCATGTTAATCAATCCTGTAGCAAAAAAAGAAACTATAAAACCTAAAGCAGAGTACTTTATAATTTTAGAGTGGGATGGTGAAAAGCCATATGATTTGGATGTTTGGGTGAAAGACAATCTAGGGCACGTTGTAAGTTTTAGAAGACCTGATGATGCTTTAATTCATCTTGAAAGGGATGATTTAGGAACAGTTAATGACACCTATTATGATGCTGATGGTAAATTGGTGTATTTAAAAGAAAATAGAGAAACTGTAGCAATTAGAACAAATGACCCAAGATCTTATTTAGTTACAGTTCACTTTTACAATGCAAGAAAAAATCCAGCTCCATTAGTTCATGCATCCGTTAAACTTATAAAAATTAATCCTTATAGAGAAGAATATCATAAAAAACTTTTTTTTAGTCAAGAAGGACAAGAGCTGCCTGCAATGACATTTAGAATTGATTACAATGGAAATGTTCATACAAAACCAACTCAAGAGTTAATTATTAAAGATGAAGTGATAAGAAAAGAGGGCGCCTAATGATAGAGTTTTCAATAAGTGGTGGCCAATTAATGTTAATATGGGCATTTGCTGGAGTAATATGTTGCCTACCTTTCTTCACAAAAAAAAGATGGCAATATTTTATTACAGTTCCAATTATATTTTTATCAATTTATATAAGTTTTATAACAAATTATGAGTTTATAGGAAAACCTCTATATGACAGACCACCTTCTAAATTTGTTTATCAGTATCACAGTGTTATTTATGAAAAAGGAGAAAGGTGGATTATATTGTGGGCTATTCAAAAAAAAGAAAACAGATTATATAAATTTCCATGGACAGAAGAAAATGAAGATAGTTTAGACCAGGCCAGACGAAACCAAGAACAATTTGGAATACCTCAAATGGGAGAAGTAATTCCTAAAAAGGAGGGAAATAAAGATAAACGTTCAAGAAATAACGAATTTACATTAAAAACATACAAATTTCCATTTCAAGAGGCAATGCCAAAATGAAATTATTCGGCAGCTTTAAGAGCTTTTAAACTTCTTATATAATTATCTAATTTAGGTCTTATATTACTAGACATTTTCATCAATGTATCAGACCATAATTTTTTCCATCCATAATTATCATGACCTGTTAAAAGTAATGTCCCAAAAGGCCCGACAATATCAATAAAATTAATAAGTTTGTCCAAAACATCCTTTTCTGTTCCAATAATGATTAAGTCTTTAGCCTTTTGTATTGATAATATTTTTTCTTCTTCAAAATTTATTTTATTTTTAGAAACTCCAGATGCAAGTTTTCCAACAGTGTTTAAATATAAGAAATAGTCAGTAAAAATACCATTTGGGTCATTTATAATATCACTAGCTTGTTCTGATGATTCAGTTATTAATACACTTCTTCCAACTCTCCACAAATCATAATTACAATTATTTCCAGTTTCTTTTGCTCCCTCGAGATATGTAGGCCAATGAGTAGAAATATCTTTAGCAGGTACAAAGTTACCTGAAATTGGTATCCATCCTTTTTTTCCAGCAAATTTGGCAGTCATAGAGTTTGCATTTTTTAAAGAAACTGCGATAGGTGGATGAGGTTTTTGGTATGGTTTTATGAAAGTCCCAATTCCAAGTTCCGGTATATAACTATTTTCGACTTTAAAGTTGATATTTTCACTTTCATAATTTAAAGGTTCATTAGAACTCCAAATGCTTAATATTGCTTCAATGCTATCAATCATTTTAAGAGCTCTTTTTTTTCCATCTAAATTGTCAAATAATTCCCAGTCACTAACTAAACCTCCAGCCCCTATGCCAAATAAAAATCTACCTTTTGATAAATTATCAAATAAAGCCGCATGACCAGCAACAATAGCTGGGTGTTGTTGAGGAAGTGAAATAACCCCTGTTCCAAACTTAATTTTATTAGTTTCTGCTATCAGACTTGCATTAAATATAAGTGGCGAAGGAACTGGTTCACCTGAAGAACTATAATGTTCACCCATCCAAGCTTCAGAATAATCTAATTTATCTGCTTTAATTATAAGGTTTCTATCTTCTTCTAAACATTCTACNAGATTTTTATTAGCAGGATGTATTGGCATCATAAAAATTCCAAGTTTAAGCATAAATTAATTTACCCCATTTTTAAAATAATTTTACCAATGCTTTTNCTTTGTTCAAGCTCCANATGTGCTTCTTGAATGTCATCNAAAATATATTCTTTATGAATTTGAATATTAATTTTGGATTTATTAATTAGATTAAATAAATCATCAGCATTTTTTTGAAGTTCTTTTACATTTTTTGTATATTCAAGAAGTCCACCGGTGGCTATTGAGGCAGATAATGGTCTCAACTTGTTNATATCTATTGGACTAATTTTTCCTGATGATATGCCATAACTNACGATTCGGCCGCGTTTAGCTAAACAACTTAATCCTTTTTCAAAGGTTTCTTTTCCAACGGCATCATAAATTATATCTGCACCATTTTTATTAGTATATTCATTAACTTTTTTTTCAAAATTTTCTTTTGAATAATTTATAACAAAGTCACATCCATTGTTTTTTGCAATTGTTGCTTTATTCTCATTTCCAACTGTCCCAATTACATTTGCTCCAATAATTTTACACCATTGTGTTAAAATTTGACCAACACCNCCAGAAGCAGCATGAATAAGTACGTAATGATTAGATTTTACTTTCCAAGTTTTTTGAGTTAAATATTGAGCAGTTANACCTTGTAATGTAGATGCGGCTGCAAGTTTTAAATCTGTATTTTCTTTAAGTTTAACTATGCGATTTTCATTAAGTACAAAATATTCAGTAAATGATCCTAAGTTCATACAATGTGTTACTTTATCACCTACTTTAAATCTCTTTACTTCACTACCTATTTCTTTAATTATTCCTGATGCTTCCATTCCAACATTAGTAGGTAATTCTCTAATATTATAAGAACCACTTCTTTGGTTAATATCAATATAATTTAAACCAAAATAATGATGTTGAATTAATACATCATTTGGTTTTAAGGTTGGTATGTCAGTTTCTTCAAGCTTTAATACTTTAGATGAACCTTGTTTATAAATTTTAACTGATTTAGTTTTCATTTCAAAATTTTAATTTATTTTAAGAAAATTTGAAATTACTTTTTTACCACCCTCTGTTGCAAAAGACTCAGGGTGGTATTGAATTCCAAAAATTGGTTTAGAGACATGTTTAATTGCCATNATTTCATCCTCATTTAAATTAAAATCATTTATAGTGAATGGTTTATCTATATTTTTACAAAAGGCTGTAATCTTCAGGTTTTTTGGAAGTTTTAAATTNTTTACAATTAAAGAATGNTACCTCATAATTTCTATTCTTTGTGGAATATCATAATGAACCCCATCTTGATCATGAATTAGAAAAGAGGACTTCCCATGCATAGGAAGTTTAGCTTGAATTATTTCACCACCAAAAACATGAACTATACCTTGCATNCCAAGGCAAATTCCTAAAATAGGAGTATTTGTATTGCCAAATACTTTAATTACTTCCTTACATATTCCAAAATAACTTTCATNTACTGGAGATCCTGGGCCTGGTGAGATTATTATTTTATCAAAATTATTTTTTTCTATTTCGTCTAAACTTATTTCGTCATTTCTTTTCACTANGATATTATTTTTTTCATTTGAAAATTCTTCAAATAAAATTTCTCCAGTAAGTTGGTACAGATTAAATGTAAAAGAATCATAATTATCTAGGATTAATACATTCATTTTAAAAACTTTCTAGAACAGATTTCATAGCTGCAAGTTTTCTTTCAATTTCAAGTAATTCATTTTCTGGAATAGAATCATGAACAATACCTCCACACGTTTGAATAAAGCCTTTATTTCCTTTAATAAAAATTGATCTTATAGGAATTGCAAAAGTACAATCACCATTAAAACCAAATTGACCAACAGCGCCACCATAAGGACCTCTGCCAGAACTCTCAATTTCATTAATAATTTTCATAGCTTCAATTTTTGGAGCGCCTGTTAAAGTACCTGCTGGAAAGTTTGAAGCAAGTGCTGAAAACATATCATTACGATCATCAATAATACCAACAATTTCTGATGAAATATGCTGAACATGAGAATAGCGTTTTATATCCATTAAATTTCTTACTTTAACAGTGCCAAATTTAGCAACTTTACCAATATCATTTCTGTGAAGATCAACTAGCATATTATGTTCTGCAATTTCTTTTGGATCATTTAATAATTTTCTAGCAAGTTGAGTGTCTTCTCTAGAGTTATTTCCTCTTTTTGTTGTTCCTGCTAATGGATAAGTTTCCATCTCACCATTTCTCAATCTAAATAAAAGTTCAGGTGAAGCACCAATAATTTTTTGATCACCAAATTTCAAATAATACATATGAGGTGATGGATTTACAATTCTAAGTTTTTCATAAATTTTTGTAGTATTACCATTTACTTCATAAAAGCTTTTAAATCCAACTTCACATTGAAAAATATAGCCATCGATTATTTTTTCTTTTACTTTATTTACATATTCTTTGTGTTCGTTGGCAGACATTGAGTTTTTTAAAAAACTACAAGTGAAAACAGAGTTGTCGTTATAATTTTCGTTTAGTATTTTTTCGATTAAATCAAATCTATCTTCATCATAAAAATAATAAAATATTTCACCTGTCACTTGATCATATACAAGTCCATCTAAAAATACTCCAAATTTAAAAGATTCAAAGTCATCATTTTTTTTAATTTTTAAACTTGTTTCAAAATAGTTAATACAATCATAACCTAAATATCCAATTAATCCCCCTGCATATTTTTTTGAGATAATATTATTTGGAATGAAATCTCTAATTTTATAATAAGGATTTTGACAGGGAATTTTTTCAATTATTTTGTTATTATTTTCTATTATAAGATGTTTATCCCTAGGATAAATTAGATATTTAGGATCAAACCCTAAAATGTGATATCTTGAGATGTAACTTTCTTCACCAAGCGACTCAAAAAGAAAACAAGTATTAAATTTTTTTTCAACTTTTTTAAAAAGATTAAAAAAATTATAGTCCTCTGTTAATTTCTTATAATTCGGCTTACCTATTAGCTCGATTTTCTTCATAATCTATTTTTAATTAGTTTAAATATTCTTTTTCTCTTGCTGAAATTATACTACTAACAACTGAGTTGTAAGGTGTTTTAATGTTAAATTCTTTTCCTAAAGTTACTACCATACCATTGATAGAACTCAGTTCACATTTTCTTTTGGCTTCTACGTCCTGAAGCATAGAGGGTTTAGACAAGGGCATTTTCTTTCCGAAATCAATTATATATTTTTCAGTATCAATAAATGAAAAATTAATTTTTTGCATGTCCCCTAATTTTCGAGCCTCAAAACCACATTGAATAGAAACATCTAACATATTTGTGTCATTTAAAATTTCCCCAATAGTTTTTTTAAATACAGAACATGGCCCACTGTAAGCAACATTACATATAAACTTTTCCCAAATTAATTGTTGAATATCATTAAATCCTTTGGAGGTAAAACCAGCCTTCTCCCATGCATGAACTGTTGTTTCCAATCTTTCAGACAAGCCACCATTTATTTCGCCTATTCTAATCATACTCATACCATTATGGTGAGCATGACCAGGAGATTTAATTGAAGCTCCAAATCCTTGGGCAACTCCTAAGAGAACATTATTAATTGGCATGAATTTTTTAATTCTTTCTGCTGCGCCAAGGCCATTTTGAATTGTTAAAACTATTGATTTTTTTAAATTAAAGTTTGCAAGTTTTGAGGCCACTGACCCCACGGAATCTCCTTTTGTTGCAATTATATATAAGTCTCTGTCTTCTAATTCATGAAAATTAGAAGTAGCTCTTAATTTTTTTTCAGTATGATCTCCACTGATGCCAGATACTCTTAATCCTTTTTCATTAATTGCATCTACGTGTTCTTTCCAAACATCAAAGCATAGTACATCAAAACCATTTTTAGCAAAAAATGAAGCATAGATTGACCCCATTGCACCAGTACCAATAACACTAACTTTCATATTATTCTCCTAATTATTTTTTAATAAAAGTGCCATTATTAAGCTCTCTCATTGCCTGCATTAATTCTTCATTGGTATTCATAACAATTGGTCCATGCCAAGCAACTGGTTCTTGTATAGGTGTTCCTCCTATAAGTAGAAAACGTACTCCATCTTTTGAAGTTCTTATTTTAATTTCATTACCTCTATCAAAATTAATCAAGGTTTTATTACCTGTCATATCTTGAATATTAATTTCTTCTCCATTAACAATCTTTTCTACCATAACACCTTTAGGTTTTGAAGAGTACTCAAAGTTAGCAGAGCCCTCAAAAATATAAGCAAGTACATTTTTATCAACATCAATAGGAATAGTTTTAATTTGAAAAGCTGGAATGAAAATGTCCAAATAGATTGGATCTGATGAAATTCCTTTTACAGGTCCAGAGTAACCTCTATAATTTCCAATAATAATTTTTATGATTGATCCATCATCATCATGAATTTCGTTAATTTCATTTGATGGAATATCCTGATAATTTGGTGATGTCATTTTTAACGAAGAAGGAAGGTTTGCCCATAACTGAAATCCATGCATTTCACCATTTTCGTTTCCTTTAGGCATTTCTTGATGAAGAATGCCTGATCCTGCAGTCATCCATTGAACATCACCCGTTTTTAAAGTACCAACATTACCTAAACTATCACCATGCTCAACATTGCCTTTTAATATATAGGTTATTGTTTCAATTCCTCGATGTGGGTGCCATGGAAATCCATTTATGTAATCTTCTTGAATGTTATTTCTAAAGTCATCTAACAGCAAGAAAGGATCGGAAAGAGAAGTATCACCAAAGCCAAATACACGATTTAATTTCACTCCGGCTCCTTCCAAAGTCGGTTTAGATGTTGAAATTTGTTTAATTGGCCTAATAGTCATATTTTTTTTATATAGATAATATTAAATTAATTAAATATAAATAAAATTTCAACATGGAAAACTTTTTAGAAAATCTTTTCAAAACCTATTCTACTTTTGACTATTCAATTTTATTTTATTTGACTGCTTTTTTATCAGTTTCAGTTGTTGCTATATCAAAATCTGGTTTTGGTGGTGGATTGGGTGGGTTGGGAGTGCCTATAATGTTATTTATACTTCCAGCTAAAGTTGTACTTGCAGTTTTCTTACCTTTAATAGTTTTAATGGATTTTTGGGTTATTTATGTTTGGAGAAAATTTCCTATATATAAAATCATAATAGTAATGTGTTTGGGAGGATTATTAGGACAGATTGGTGGTTGGTATTTTTTTGATTATTTAAATGATAAATCGATACTATTAATAATTGCATCATTAGCTATAGTTACCTCGTTAAGATATTTTATAAATTTGTATAAAAAAAAAATTAATAAAATTAACGAAATAAAAGTTAACTACAAAAAAGGCTTTGGTTGGTCATCCTTGTCAGGCTTTTCAAGTTTCATAGCATTATCAGGAGCTATACCTGCTCATATATTTTTACTACCTTTGAAATTAAAAAGAGAAAATTTTGTAAGCATTATGAGTTTTTATTTCTTTTTTGTAAATTTCACTAAAATCCCTTTTTTTTGGGAACTAGAAATTTTTACTATGAAAACAATTTCAATAACACTTTTTTTAATTCCAATTATTCCAGCTGGAATTTTTTTTGGTAAATGGTTAAATTCAAAAATATCGGATAAATATTTTTATCATATTACTCACATAGCTCTTTTTTTATGTGGTATAAATTTATTAATTAAAGAATATTTTTAGGAGTTAATTATGAATAGTGAAATGTTTAACAAAGGTCTTAACAAAAGAAGAAAAGTCCTTGGTGATGAATATGTTGACAAAGCTCTAGCTACAGCTGACGAATTTGGAGCAGATTTACAAAAGCTGATAACTGAATACGCTTGGGGAGAAGTTTGGAATAAAGAAGCATTATCAGACAAAGAAAGATCAATGATCAATCTAGGTATGATTTCAGCTTTGAATAGACCTCATGAGCTAGAATTACATATAAAAGGTGCTATTAATAATGGTCTTACAAAAGAACAAATTAAAGATATTTTTCTTCAGGTAACAGTNTATTGCGGTGCACCAGCAGGAATAGATTCTATGAGAATAGCACGAAAGGTTTTTAAAGAGTTGAACATTTAATTTCAATTTTGTCTTTTTTTTAACAATTTTTAAAGTTAACTAAATTTAATAAATATTATTAACTTGACTTCTTATTTGGAGAATTATGTCTATTCAAAGTAACAAAAATGTTTCAATGACGAAGCTAGCCAAAGAAGACATTGTTAATAATCTTTTTGGACTTACTTCAGAAGTAGAATCTGAAATTAAAGTTTGTATTAATAAAAACCAAAAAAAGAGGCTTCATTTTCTTTTTGATTTATTNCATCCAGCTGATCAAGCTGACATGTTAGAAAGACTAGCAAAAAATGAATTAGAAAATTGTTTACGATTATTATCAAAAAAACTAGATCCAGAAACGTTGGTTTANCTAGATNATGAGGTTCAAGAGGATGTCATAAAAGGAATAGGTCCTAATGCTATAGCAAAAGCNTTACCAGAATTGAATACAGATGATGAAGTAGAAATTTTAGAAAATCTAGAAGAAGACCAAAGAGATTCAATAATTAAAAAACTCCCTAAAGCTGACAGAATTCTTGTTGAGGAAGCTTTTACTTATCCTGANCACTCTGCAGGTCGTCTAATGCAAAGAGAATTTCTATCTTTTCCCGAATACTGGACTGTTGGTCAAACAATTGATTACATGAGAAATAAAGAGATCGTAGAGGATGAAAATTTTTATTCAATATTTATTATTGATCCAGCACAGAGATTATTAGGTATTTTATCACTTAGTAAACTTCTCTCAAACAAAAGATCGGCTAGACTAAATGATATCATGAATAAGAGTTTTCAGTCTGTTAATGTAGAAATTGATCAAGAAGAAATTGCTTTAATATTCCAACAATATGCTTTGGTAGATTTGGCTGTTATTGATAAAGCAGACAGAATTATTGGTGTCATAATTTTTGACGATATTGTGGATGTAATTAATGAAGAGGCAGAAGAAGATTTTTTTGGCTTAGGTGGAGTAAGTGATGGATCTATAAGAACTTCAATATTGAGAACTNTAAGAGATAGGTTCTCTTGGTTNTCTATAAATTTAATTACAGCAATTATTGCTTCTATGGTTATTGGATTGTTCCAAGAAGAAATAGAAAAGGTTGTAGCATTGGCTGTACTGATGCCTATAGTAGCTTCCATGGGTGGTAATGCTGGAACACAAACTGTAACAGTTGCTGTAAGAGCTTTAGCTAAAAGACAACTAAGTTATGTAAATTTACAAAAATTTGTATTAAGAGAATCTTGGGTGGGAATGTTNAATGGGATATTATTTGCAATACTTTCGTCTGTTCTAGCCTTATTTTGGTTCGATGATTTTCAAATTGCTTTAATTATGTCTATCTCAATGATAATAAATCTTCTTTTAGCAGGAATCTTAGGAACGTTGATACCGCTTTCACTAAATAAATATAAAATTGATCCAGCTATTTCTAGTACAGTTTTACTAACTACTGCAACAGATGTGATTGGTTTTTTTACATTTTTAGGTCTTGCTGCTTGGGTAATTTTATAAAGTTATTATATAATTAAATTATGGGGATAGTTAATTTAAAAAAATTAGCAGTTAGCATCAAATCAATTGAAGAACTAAGAGCTAGACTAAATTTTAATATAGAAAAAAATGGTGAACTAATACATATAACTCGAAATAAGCCAAAGAGATCTGATGAACTATGTAATGGTGGTTCATTATATTGGGTCATCAATAGAAAAGTTTTAGTAAGGCAAAAGATTTTAAATGTTAAAAAAGTTTTAGGCCATGAAAACAAAATTTTTGCTGGTATTTTACTTGAAAATAAAATAATTAAAGTTAGACCAACACCTATGAAACCTTTTCAAGGTTGGAGATACTATGAAAATGAGGATGTTCCTCCAGACATCANAGATGATGGATTTACTGACGAATTCAACAATGAATTAAATAAATTAGGACTTTATTAAAGATGTATGACTGGTTTAGAGAGAACAAATTCAAAATATTAGTAATTTTGTTTGTAATCATCATCATTTATTTAATTTATCAATATCTCCAAATTACAAAANCAGTTCCGAAAGTAAAAGTTAAAAAAGAAAATCAAATTATTGTTAATTTGTTAAAGGCTAAGGTTATTGACTACCAACCTTTTTTATCGGCTTACGGCCGTGTAAAAACCCAAAGAACAGGAAATATTAGTTTTGGCGTCTCTGGAACAATATCATATTTATCTGAAAAATTTGTAAATGGTGGAAAAGTTAATNAGGGTGAAATTTTAGGAAAATTAGATCAAGAAAAATACATTTTAAGTGTAGATAAACTAAAAACTGATGTTAAAGAGCTAAAAAGACAAGTAACTTTAAGAAAAAAACAGCTTGATCGAAATAAAAAAATGCTAGAAAAAAATGTNATAAGTCCATCAGTTTATGACGAAGAGTTAATTAAATANTCTCAAAATTTGCAACANTTGAATAGCGCAAAANTCAACCTTGGATTGGCAGAAAAAGATCTAAAAGATACAATTTTAATTGCAAAAAATAACGGTATNATTTCCGATGTAAATATTCACAGAGGATTGTTAGTTTCAAATAATTCACAATTAGCCATGTTTAGGTCTTTAGATCATGTAGAGGTTGAATTTCTAGTACCAGCTAAAATTTTTTCAATTTCAAAAAAATTAATTGGGAAAAATATTGATGTTATGTGGACTAGTGGGAATGAGAGGTTAATTCAGAAAAATGGAATTATTGTAAGAGCACAAGGAATAATAAATGATGAAAGTGGAGGCGGTAAAATCTATGCAAAATTTGTTGATAGTTTAAATGACTCAATCCCACTTGATAGTTTTGTAAGTGTAAGATACCCATTGGAAAAATTTTCTTCTATTATAAAAATTCCTGAAACAGCTTTATTTAATAAGAATTATGTATTTGTCATTGAAAATGGAAGAGCTAGAAAAATTGAGGTGAATGTTGTTCTTTCGAATTCTAGTTATTATTTGTTAAAAAAAGATAACCTTGAAGGTTTAGATATAGTTGTAAACAGATTTTCTTCTGATATAGAAGGAAGAAAAATTAAATCATTTTGAACAAGTTNTAGAGAATAATTTGATTACATTCCCAAAATCAACTATTTTAGCTTTTTTTGTTAAACATAAAACTGCTGCAAATATAATAATGTTTTTAATGTTGCTAGCAGGAATATTATCAATCAATAAACTTAATAGACAATTTTTTCCTAATTTTGATGTTGAAACAATTACAGTCTCTTTAGAGTGGCCTGGTGCAACTGCTGAAGAGGTAGATAATAATATCATTCAGCTTCTTGAACCTGATTTACGTCCAATTTCAGGAGTNAAAAAAGTAATATCTAAATCAGTTGAGGGCCTTGGTTATTCAATTATAGAGTTCGATTTTGGTACAGACATGCAAAAAGCAATGTCTGATGTTGAAAACGCACTTTCTAGAATGGATTTTCCAGAAGANACAAAAAAACCCAGAGTTTCTAGAGCTGAGTTTTATGACACTGTTACTAGAATAGTTTTGTCTGGCGAATTAAGTTTATCACAACTTAGAAGTGAAGCTAAAATTTTTAAAGAAAATTTGTTAAATGCTGGGGTTGATAAAGTTGATTTAATTGGATTACCGGATGAAGAAATTTTGATTCAAATACCTCAGAGTCAGATTTCTAAGTTTAAATTATCACTNAATGAAATATCTAAGCTNATATNAANTCAATCTAAAGACATCCCTGGAGGAAGTTTTGCAGATGGATCATTAAGGATTAGAACTCTTGGTGACAAAAGGTTAGTTAAACATTTTGAAAATCTTGAANTAAAAAGTTTTAATNATGGTGGAAACATAATTCTTAAAGACATAGCTGATGTAAAAGAAAGTTTTGAAGATTCAAGTATTTTGCAATTCATCAATGGAAAACCCGCTGTAGAAGTATCAGTAAGAAGAAGTAAAACAAGTGATGCACTAACNATAGCAAAAATAGTTGAACAAGAATTATTTAAGTTTAAAAAAGAAAAGTCCAATATTTTAGACATTAGTTCTTATAATACCGCATCTAATTTAATAAAAGAAAGGATATCTTTACTAGTCAAAAATGGAGTATCGGGGCTAGTTATAGTTTTAATTGTTTTATTTATCTTCCTTGCATGGAAAACTGCAATATGGGTTGCATTAGGTATACCAATAGCGTTTTTAGCAACTTTTGGTGTAATGTATTTTTCAGGACAATCGATTAATATGATTTCTTTATTTGGTCTTATAATGGCGTTAGGAATTGTAGTTGATGATGCAATAGTTGTCGGTGAGCATTCTAATTATTTAAGACAAGCTAGAAATCTTAACTCTAACGACGCGCCAATTGTAGCAGCTACAAGAATGTCAGCTCCTGTAATTTGTGCAATGTTGACTACAGTTGGTGCATTTTTACCATTATTTTTAATTAAAGGAATAATTGGCCAAATAATTATTGCAATACCTATGGTCATTTGTGCAGTTTTAATTGCTAGCTTGATAGAATGCTTTCTAGTTCTTCCTGCACATTTGGCTCATTTTGATAAAGGGAATTACTCCCCAGGAAAATTTAGAATATGGTTTGATAAAAAATTTAAACATTTTCAAGAAGGTACTTTTAAAAATATTATTAACATTTGCTATAGTTATCGATATCTAACAATGGTGTCTGTTTTNGGTTTATTTTTTATCTCAATTGGAATGATGAAGAGTGGTAGAGTTCAATTTAGTTTTTTTCCAACTCCAGAATCTGATTTAATTATTGCAAATTTTGACATGTTGCCTGGATCTAAAAAATTTCAAACATATGAAATGATAGATAGTTTAGANATTGGCTTANAAAAAACCAAATTATTTTTTAGAGATAATCCAGAATTAGTTAGTTTCAGCATGGCTAACTTTGGAAAGTCTGCATCNTTTGAAACCGATCAAAATATTAATAAAAAAGGTAACTATCTAAAAGGATCAATGGTTGTAGAATTAATAACAGCAGATAAAAGAAATGTTAGAACAAATGAATTTATTGAAGTATGGAAAAAAAATATAAAAAAAATATCTGGATTAGATAAATTAATTATCCGAGCACCTCGAGGTGGTCCTCCTGGAAGAGATGTTGATGTAAGGTTAAAAGGAAGTAATCTAAATATTTTAAAAAAAGCATCAACTGAATTATTAGAATTAGTAAATACAATTCCTGGGGTCAGTTCAGTNAATGATAATTTTGAAGTCGGAATACAAGAAAGAGTAGTNNTTTTAAATAATAGAGGAAAAGCGNTCGGTTTCTCTGTTTCAGAAATTGGATCACAAATCAGAGCTGCCGTTAATGGGAAAATAGTTACAACCTTTCCAAGAGGCGACGAAGAAGTTTTGGTTAGATTGAAATTAGATCAAGATGACGTCAGTAGTGGGAATTTAGAAAATTTNAGATTAGTTAGTCCAAAAAATAATATTGTNATGCTTAGTGAAATTGCTTTAATTAAAAACAAAGCTCCTTTTTCGTCAATTTCAAGACAAGATGGTTTCAGAGAAGTTACCATATCNGGAGATCTCAACAATTCAATTATTAATACAACACAAGCAAGAAACTTTTTATTGCAAAATGGATTAATAGAATTAGCTGAAAAATATAAACTTGATTATCGTTTCGCAGGAAGGGATTTAGAGCAAAAAGAAACATTTGCTGACATGTTTATTGGATCAATAATAGGATTGACGATTATTTATATTGTTTTGACATGGGTTTTTAAATCTTGGTTAAGACCTTTTACAATTATGATTATGATACCTTTATCCTTTATAGGCGCCGTTTTTGGACATTATTTTTTGAATTTAACTATGTCAATTTTATCAATGTTTGCTCTTTTGGCTTTAGCAGGGATAGTAGTTAACAATTCAATAATATTAGTTTCAACAATTGAAAGAAGGCTTGATGAAATATTGGAAGGTAAGAAAATTAANTCAGATATATTTAAACAAGCAGTTATATCAGGAGTTACAAATAGACTTAGACCNGTCTTACTTACATCTCTAACAACTATAGGAGGTTTATCAGCTCTTATGTTTGAAAAGTCACTTCAAGCTCAATTTTTAATTCCTATGGCAGCAACAATTGTATTTGGTCTGGGCATTACAGCTATACTAGTTTTGATTGTTATTCCGTCAATGATGGGAATTGGAAAAGATATATCTTTATTGATAAAAGATAATAAATAGATTAAGTAATTTTTATGGATCTTAAAATTGAAAATTTAAAATTTAATTCTGCTGGGTTAATTCCTGCTATAGCCCAGTGTTCAGAAACGAAGGATGTTTTAATGATGGCATGGATGAATAGAGAGTCTATTGAATTCACGCTTAAAAATAAAAAAGTAACTTACTTTTCTAGATCAAGAAATAAGTTATGGACAAAAGGAGAAACTAGCGGAAATTTTCAACATTTAAATGAAATTAAATCAGATTGTGACAATGATACAATATTGTTGTCAGTTACTCAAATAGGTCCAGCATGTCACACTGGTACTAGAACTTGTTTTGATGATGAATAGTTCTAACAAAGAGTTATATCCTTCAAATAGAGGTAATAAACAAAATATAAGAAAATCTAACAAACGAAAGTTGTCAAGTACAAATTGGATTAAAAGACAAATTAATGATCCATATGTTATTGAGGCAAAAAAATTAGGTTACAATTCTAGGGCTGCATTTAAATTACTTCAAATTGATAATAAATTTGGTTTTTTAAAACCAAGTAAAAAAGTTATAGATTTGGGATGCGCACCAGGCGGGTGGTTGCAGGTAGCAAGTCAAAAAGTTAGGTCTAATGAAAAACACAGAAATGTGGTAGGTGTAGATTTATTACCTGTAGAAAATATCCCAGGAACCAAAACATTTGTTGGCGATATTAATGATCCAAAAATAGATAAAATATTAATTGATAGCTTAGGGGATTATCCCGATATTATTTTATCTGATATGGCGGCAAATGTAATCGGTCACAAACAAACGGATCATTTGAGAACAACACAGTTGATTGAAATTGCATTAGATTTTACACTCAAAAACTTAAAAAAAAATGGAATATTTTTAGTAAAAACTTTTAAAGGTGGAACAGAAACAGAGTTATTAAATATAATGAAAAATAATTTTAAATATGTAAAAAATATTAAACCGCTAGCAAGTAGACCTGAGTCAGTTGAAAGTTATACAATTTGCCTTGAGTTAAAAGCTTGAAATATTACCCAAAATATTTTATTAATTTTTATGATTAATGAAGCACTTACCTTCGATGATGTATTATTACAACCCTCAGAAAGTTCGATAGGTCCAGCTGAAGCTAATGTAAAAACAAGATTAACAAAAAAAATTAATCTTAATATTCCTCTTATATCTGCTGCAATGGACACAGTCACAGAACATAAACTTGCTATAGCAATAGCACAACTTGGAGGAATAGGAGTAATTCATAAAAATTTTTCTATAGAAAAACAAGCAAAAGAAGTTGAAAAAGTAAAAAAATTCGAATCTGGTATGGTGGTTAATCCAATCACAATCTCACCGGAGAGTTCAATTAACGATGCGTTCGCTTTAATGGATAAAAATAAAATTAGTGGTATACCGGTAGTAGATGACATTACTAACAAGTTGCAAGGTATTTTAACCAATAGAGACTTGAGATTTTCTCAAAATTATAACGATAAAGTTACAACTTTAATGACAAAAGATGTTGTAACAGTAAAAAAATATATTTCACCTAAACAAGCTAAAGAATTACTTCATAAATATAGAATAGAAAAATTAGTTGTTGTTGATGATACAAATACCTGTATTGGGTTGATAACAGTAAAAGATATAGAAAAATCTCAAAACTTTCCAAATTCCTGTAAGGATAGTAAGGGTAGATTGAGAGTGGCTGCAGCAACTGGTGTAGGGATAAATGGTTTAAAAAGAGCTGAAAAACTAGTTGAAGCAGGCGTTGATTTGCTTGTTGTTGATACAGCACACGGGCACAGCAAAAAAGTACTGGATACAATTAATGAATTATCAAGATTTTCAAATTCTGTTGAAATTTTAGGAGGAAATGTTGCTACTCCAGATGGAACAAAAGCACTTATAGACTCTGGTGCAAATGCAGTAAAAATTGGTATTGGCCCAGGTTCGATTTGTACAACTAGAATGATTGCTGGCGTTGGTTTACCACAACTTTCAGCTGTTATTGAATGCAGTAAAATTGCAAAAAATAATAACATTCCAGTGATTGCTGATGGTGGTATTAAATATTCTGGTGATATTGCAAAAGCAATAGCTGCAGGTGCAAATGGTGTAATGGTAGGGTCGCTCTTTGCAGGAACTGATGAGGCACCAGGTGAAGTATATTTGTATCAAGGAAGAAGTTATAAATCATATAGGGGCATGGGTTCACTTGGGGCTATGGCGAGAGGTTCAGCTGATAGATATTTTCAAGAAGAAATTGAAAAATTAAAATTAGTTCCAGAGGGCATCGAAGGACAAGTTCCGTATAAGGGTCCAATTGAAAATGTGGTACATCAGTTAGTAGGTGGATTGAAGTCAGCCATGGGTTATACTGGAAATATTAACATTGAAAATATGAAAAANAATTGTATCTTTAGAAAAATTACAAATGCTGGTTTAAAAGAAAGTCACGTTCATGATGTTATGATTACNAGAGAATCACCAAATTATAGACAGTNATTAAATTTAATTAAAATGTTAAANATNAAAAAAAATGAATGTCTTCTTATAATTGACTTTGGAAGCCAAGTTACACAATTAATAGCAAGAAGANTTAGAGAATTGAGTGTCTACTGTGAAATACATCCTTTTCAAAGTGTTGATATAAAACTTTTAAAAAAAATATCTCCCAAAGCTATAGTTTTTTCTGGTGGACCAAGTAGCGTTTTAAGTAAAAACAGNCCCAAAATTTCTAAAAAAATTTATACCCTAAATGTGCCTATATTAGGGATATGTTATGGCCAACAAATTATGATGCTCGATTTAGGAGGTGAAATAAAATCAATAGAAAACACATCTGAATTTGGAAGAGCTTTTATAGAGCCAAAGAATAAGTCTGCTTTATTTAATGGATGGTTTAAAAGTGGTGCAGAACAAGTTTGGATGAGTCATGGTGATCATGTAAGTAAAATGGCTTCAGGTTTTAAAGTATTAGCTGTGTCTAAAAGTGCACCCTTTGCAGGAGTTGGTGATATAAAAAGGAATTTTTATGGTGTGCAATTTCATCCTGAGGTTTATCATACTCCTAAAGGTAAAGATTTATTTGAAAATTTTTTAAAGATTTCAGGTTTTAAACGCAATTGGACTATGAATTCTTTTTACCAAGAATCAATCTTAAAAATTCGAAAAAAAGTTGGGAACCATAAGGTAATTTGTGCTCTATCAGGTGGAGTAGATAGTTCTGTAACAGCAGTACTTCTGCATAAAGCTATTGGAAAAAATCTTAAATGTATTTTTGTAAATCATGGTTTATTAAGAAAAAATGAACATTATGAAGTTTTAAAAATGTTTAAAGAAAGTTACAAAATACCTTTGATATATGCAAATGAAAGTAAATTGTTTTTAGAAAAACTTAAAGGTATTACAAATCCAGAAAAAAAAAGAAAAATCATTGGTAATCTATTCATTAAAGTTTTTCAAAAATATGCAAAAAAAATGGATGGTATTAAATTTCTTGCTCAAGGTACATTNTATCCTGATGTTATAGAAAGTGTTTCTGTAAATAATGGNCCCTCAGTTACAATAAAATCTCATCACAATGTAGGAGGTCTTCCAAAAAAAATGGGATTAAAATTGATTGAACCTTTAAGAGAGCTTTTTAAAGATGAAGTTAGGAAATTAGGNCACGAATTAGAATTACCNGATCTATTCATTAAAAGACATCCATTTCCTGGGCCAGGCTTNGCAATTCGTTGTCCTGGAGAAGTAACTTCTAAAAAAATAAAAATTTTACAAGATGTAGACGAAATATTTATTAACCAAATTAAAAAGTACAAACTTTATGATGAAATATGGCAGGCTTTTTCAATTTTATTACCAACTAAAACAGTCGGTGTAATGGGAGACAAAAGAACTTATGATTATGCTTGTGTACTAAGAGCAGTAACTTCTGTAGATGGAATGACTGCTGATTATTATAAATTTGATCAAAAATTTCTTTCTGATACTTCAACAAAGATTGTAAATGAAGTTTCGGGTATTAATAGGGTCACATACGATATAACATCAAAACCACCAGGGACAATAGAGTGGGAGTGAATAAAAAGTGTTTAAAAACAATAACTTATGGTAAATTTTAAATTACAATTAGAAAATGAATCTTTTTCTTTAATACAAACTAAAACTTCTCATTTTGAAAAATTATACTCTGTTGCTGGTAATCCTGTAATTTGGGAACAACATCCTGAAAATGATAGATGGAAGAGGGAAGTTTTTATTAAATTTTTTCAGATTGCTATGGAAAACACATCGGGTTGTTTTACTATAGTTGATAAAACATTAGATAAATTTATTGGTTCTACAAGATTTTATTCTCATGATAAAATAGATAATTCAATTAGAGTTGGTTATACATTTTTGTCAAATGAATATTGGGGCACATCTGTCAATTTACAAATTAAAAAACTTATGTTGGATTATGCATTCAGACACATTGATAAAGTATATTTTGATATTGGGGAAGAAAACTTTCGGTCAAGAAAAGCAACTGAAAAATTAGGTGCAGTTGTATATAAAAAAACAGAGAGGGGGTTAACTTATTTATTATTGGAACAAGATTATCTTTTATAAGATAAAAAGGTTACAAATAAGTTTAAAAAACCATAAATTTGATAATTGGTTCAAAAGTTGCTAAAATTTACAAATAGAAATTACATGGAGTTCTATTATGACTGGTCAAATGGATAATTTAAGTACTTGTTGCAAAGATGGTTGTTGTAGTGACGGTTGTTGCAGTTGTTGTGGACCACAACTTGGGGCCCTTTGGGAGCGGTTTCCAGAACCTCCAGAGACTCAAAGTTTTGATTTAAATAAGCA
>NZIY01000052.1 GCA_002691795.1 SAR116 cluster bacterium | reverse complement strand
TGTATGGTGGTGGGGGTAGGATTCGAACCTACGTACGCTGACGCGGGCAGATTTACAGTCTGCTGCCTTTAACCACTCGGCCACCCCACCAATTTCAATTCTAAATACTTTCATAATGTTATAATGCCAATAAAAAAGGTTTGATCAAATGTCAACAATAAAGTAAAAAAACATACAATTTCAAGCAATCTTATAATGAAAAATTTAAAGCAAACATTTCAAAAATATAATATACCACAAAATGCAATTGGAATTTATGGCCAGCATCCCTGTAAATCAGCGTTGTTAAATACAAATCGTAATTTTTTTTTACTTTGTACAACTAAACACAAAATCGATTATTGGAAACAATTCTTATCATTACAAAATATTAATTTAAAAATTGCTTTGTTTGAACCTTCAGAATTGGATATTATAACCAGTTCAAATAATCATCAGAACATTGTTTTGTACGTAAGCAAAATTTATAGAAAATCGCTTATTGAATACTTAAGAAACATTAATCAGCCAAATCAGAAAATTGTAATACTTGATCAACTTACTGACCCACAAAATGTAGGTTCGATTATTAGATCAGCATTTGCCTTTAATTTTGATGCAGTATGTTTACTAAGAAATAATTCGCCTACTGAAACACCCGCTTTAATAAAAGCATCAGCCGGTGAAATTGAGAATATTAACATCATAGAATTGGGTAATCTTGTCCAAGAAATCAAACTATTAAAAAAAAAATAATTTTTTTGTTTATGGTTTAGATGGAGAAGGGTTAATAGAGATAAATAAAATTGAAAACAATAATGATAATATTGCTCTTATTGTTGGTGCTGAAGGAAAAGGACTAAGAAATTTAACAAAAAAAAATGTTGATCGAATTCTAAGGATTAATATTAACTCTCAATGCAATTCTTTAAATGCAGCTAATGCAGCCGCGGTAGCAATGTATGAGTTATCAAAAAATTAAGTTTGAATATAACTTGTCAGATTTTAAAATTTAATATAAAAAAAAATTGTGCCGGCGTAGCTCAGTTGGTAGAGCAGTTGATTTGTAATCATCAGGTCCGCGGTTCGAGTCCGTGTGCCGGCACCATACTAAATGAAAATTGTTTTTTTTAATTCATTTGACTTATAAATTGCTTTTTCGATTTCCAAGTTCTTTAAATAGCTACTTAATTCACATGGATCATCTTGTTTATTTTTAATTTTTGATAAAATATGTTTTTGAAATTTATAAACACTGTCACCGGCAAAACCTCTTTTTTCCCATTTATATTTAACATTAATTTCCCTGTTTGATTTAAATTTCCTAAAAAAAATGTCCCCATCTCCATTTAATCTTATTGTACCTTGAGACCCTTCAATGAACATTTCTCCAATAGTAAGCCTTCTATCTTTTGCAATATGATCAGATAATCTATTGCCATCAAAAAGACCTAATACATTATTTTTAAACTCAAAGATTATTATGCCTTGATCTTCTCCATTAATATAAGAGTTTAACTTTTTTAATTTTGAGTAAACACTTTTAATTTCACCAAAGAAAAATCTAAAAATATCAATAAAATGTACTCCAGTTTCATGTATTAAAAATTTATTCATAATTTGAAAATATGGTTGTCTATTTAAATAAGCATCCTTTCCTTGTCCATCCCCAGGCCTCATTTTAAAAAAAATTTGATAAGGTATACCTATTATCTTTTTCTCCAACATTTTTTTTATTTTTAAATGCCAAGGTTGAAATCTAAAGTTTTCATGAACGTACAAATTATTATTTGAATTATTAATTCTATTAAAAATCTGTTTTGCCTCTTTAAGTGAATTTGTAAAAGGTTTTTGACAAATAATATTAACATTAAACTTTAAAATTTTTTTAATTATTTCCAACTGATTTTTTGGTGGTATTACAATATCAATAATCGTAGGTTGAGTTTCTTTAATCATATTTTCAATATTTGAAAAACACTTGCAATTTTTAAATTTTTTTGAATATCTTCTAGCTTCTGATTGATTTAATGAACAAATTCCAACTAGATCAACGCCTAATCTTTTCCACGCGTCAAAATGAAATTGACTGAAATAACCAGTTCCAATAACAACAATTCTTTCCATTTAGTTAACCTTAATCACAATTTGACCAAAAAGCAGGCTTTAATCCACGAATATTATTTTCAAAAAAAGGTATTTTGTCATCTTGCAAACAACCTAAATATATTCTTTTCATATCTTTACCACCGAAAGCGATGCTAGATATGTTTTTTAATTTTTTACTTTTTAAATTAGACATATCTTTTTTTGTAAGTGATAAATTTTTTACTCTTTCTTCTATAAATTTGATAAATTCAAAGTTGTTATCTTCCAAAATGATTTGTTTATGTCCATTTGGCATAATTCTAATTAATTTATTGCTGACAATTGAAGTTACCCAAAGTCCTCCTTCTTGATCAAAGTTTAATCCATCTGGAAACTCTCCAAAATCAAATTTAAAGAAAATTTGTCTATTTTTCAACATTCCCTCTTTTCCTACATCAAAAGTAGTTATTCTTTTTCCAAATGTTTCATTTACATAAATTTTTTTATCAAAAGGATTAAAATAACATTCATTAGCAAAACATAATTTATCAGCTACAATTTTTGCTTTTCCATTTTCAACTAAAATAATGAAACCATCATCACAATTAGCATTGTGAGAATTTATACGGGGGATTTTTCTTGTACTAACTGTTATCCAAATTCTTCCTAAAAAATCAAAATGAACATAATTAGTTGGTGGCAACGGTTTATTTTCTATCTCTAATAAAAATGGTTCTATTTGTCCATCAAAGTACAACTTATAGACACCTCCCTCACTTTCATCTAAATGAGTTACAAGCCAAGAGTTATTAGAAACTATTGTTAAACCATTAGGCTTAATTTTAAATTTATTTTTAGGTAAAGTTAATTTTGATTTTTTGTTACTATAAATTCTTGTAATTCCACCTCTAAAATCCGACACATGCAAAACTCCTCTTTTATCAATAATTACACATTCTGGCCTAACAATATCTTTTCCAATAAATTTTATTTTATTTAAATTCATCAACTACATTTTAAATCTATAAATCATTTTCATATGTGGGATATTGTCTTCAAAAAATTCTTTTCCGGTTCTTTCAAAACCTAGCATTTCATAAAAGTTAGTAACTTGTGTTTGACTATGTAAAATTAATTTTACTAAGTTTTCATTCTCTCTAACATTTTCAATTACACTTAACACTAAAAGCTTTCCAATACCCTTTAACCTTTCACTTTTTAAAACTGCAACTCTTTCAATTTTAAAAATACCTTTTCTTTTCTCTCTTAAGCGCGCAGTTCCGATTGGATGATTTTTTTTATAGACAACAAAATGCGTACAAAGATGGTCTAGTCCGTCAAACTCAATGTCTTTTGAGACTTTTTGTTCTTCACAAAATACTTTATTCCTAATGTACTGAGAATCAAATATTTCATCAGTATTTAAAAATATTTTAATATTTAAATTGTCTCTCATTTAATTTTTATTAATCTTATATGTTCTTATGGATGCAAAGATACCACTTCCAACTATCATTATCCCGCCAACTATTATACTTTCAGTAACAATATCATTAAAAAATGAAATCCCAATAAAAGAAGCAAAAAATAGCTGTAGATATGTAAAAGGTTGTAAAATACTTGCCTGAGTGGTCTCTAAAGCCTTAATAAATAAAAAATGACCTAGTGTGCTTAAAAAACATAGTAATAAAAACCAATATAAATCTTCAAACCTCAAGGTTTCCCAAAAGAAAGGTCCTATAATTGTCATTACAATACAACCTACAATGGCTACCCAAAAAAAACTTGTTTCAGCATTATCAAATTCAGAAACTTTTCTAGTAAGTATGGAGTAGGTAGCTAGAAGAATTGAAAGTGAGATTGGCCATAGTAGCTGAATTTCAAATGTAATAGAAGCGGGGTTAAAAATTACTAAAACACCAAAAAAACCAATAAAAACAGCAGTCCATCGTCTCCAACCAATTTTTTCACCTAAAAAATAACCAGATAAAGATAGAACTATTAAAGGATATACAGAAATTATACAGTGTGAGGTCACAAGCCCTAATTTTGTAAATGAATAAACTCCTATACAAACACATGATATTAATAATAAACCTCTAAAAAATTGAAGAAATGGTTTTTTGGATTTTGAAATCGTTTTAATGCCTTTATTTTTTCTACAAGCAAATAATAAAACAAGAAAAGCTAAAACCCAGCTCCTCAACATGTTAATAATAAAAACATTATAACTCTCTGCAAGGTATCTCGATACTCCATCCATGACACCAAAGCAAAGTGTTGCAATTACCATTAAAAGTATACCAATCTTTATGTTATTTTTCATTACCTTTTGAACTTTATTATATGAAATGGTTTAATATATATATTAAATTGATAACATGAATAATTATAAAAGCATTTCTAAAAATTTTAAGATAGTTGATTCCCATCACCATTTCTGGGATCTAAGTATGAAAAAACATCCGTGGCTTTGTGATAGACCTCTTATTAAATTTAGATACGGTAATTATGAGAAAATCTGCAAAAATTTTTTAGTTAAAGATTTTAAAAATGTTTCAAAAAACTTTAATGTTTCAAAAACTATTCATATGGAGGCTGAGTGGGACACACAAACCCCTTTTGGAGAAATACAGTGGCTTCAATCACTTTATGATCAATTTGGTTTTCCAAATGCAGCAGTTGGACAAATTTGGTTACATCATGAAAATTCGAACATTTTGTTGAAAAAATATGCTCAATCTTTAATTGTAAAAAGTGTTCGACAAAAACCAAACTATGATGACAATTCAAAAGAAATTGTAAAATTAAGTGATGAAAGTTTTTTAAGAGGGTACAAAAATTTAGAAAAATATAAATTACACTATGATCTTCAAATTCCCTGGAAATATTTAACAGAAGCTTTCAATCTTTCATCTTTATTTCCTAAAACAATAATAATTCTAAATCATGCAGGCCTCCCATATGATAGGTCAAAATTAGGAATTCAAAAATGGAAAGAAGCTATTAGTTTATTTAGTCAAAGACCCAATGTAGCAGTTAAAATATCGGGAATAGGTGTACCTAATCAAAAGTGGAATAAAAAAAATAACGAAGTGATTGTAAATTTTTTAATTGAAAAATTTGGTGTTGACAGATGTATGTTTGGTTCAAATTTTCCTGTTGATAGTTTATGTGCAACTTATGATCAAATAGTTGAAACATTATTTGAATGTACTCAAAGTCTAAGCATGGAAGAACATGTAAACATTTTTTATTCAAATGCTATAAAATATTATAACCCTTTGTAACTATTTAATTGGTAAAATAGAAGTATTTTTAAGTTCTTGCAGTGATATACCAGAGGACATTGAATTAAATTTTATATTTTGAATTAACACTTGCTGAAAACTATCATATTCTTCAATGCTTTCTGCAACTATTTTTATTATATAATCAGCTTGAGAGCCTGTAATTCTATGGGCTTCCAGAATATTTTTATATTTCTTTAAAATTTCATTAAATTTTTGTATCCATTCTGAGTTATGATTTCGTACAGTAATCATAAGAAAAACTGTAATAGGCAAATTAATTTTTCTTTTGTTGATTATTGTTACTTTTTTTTCAATAACACCTTCTTCTTCAAGCTTTTTAATCCTATTCCAGCATGGTGTTTGTGATAAGCCTACTCTTTTAGAAATTTCAGACAAAGGTAAATCTGCTTGACGTTGCAGTATAAAAATTATTTTTTTGTCAATATAATCCATCTCTTAAAATATCCTAAAATAGAAAAATATTCTATTATAAATTAATTTAACAAAATATTTTCTAATTTAATACAATAATTTTTACATTATAAGAAAAATTTTTTAAATTTATTAAAAAGGAGTGATTATGAATAACAAATATAAATATCCTGAAACAATAGGTCTGCATGGAGGAAATTTTAGAAAAGATGATGTTCAAACTTCTGTTGCAGTGCCAATACATCAAACTAGTTCTTATCAATTTAATTCAACTGAGCATGCAGCTAATTTATTTGGACTAAAGGAGTTTGGGAATATTTATACACGAATTATGAACCCAACCACTAATGTTCTTGAAGAAAGAATTGCTGCACTTGAAGGTGGTATTGCTTCATTGTGCGTTAGCTCAGGTCAAGCTGCTTCAACATTTGTAGTTCAAAACCTATGTAGTTCTGGCGATAACATTATAGCTTCTACTGATTTGTATGGGGGAACAATAAATTTATTTAATAATACGCTCAAATCTATGGGCATTGAAGTAAGGTATGCTGATCCTTCGGATCCAGAAAATTTTAAAAAATTATGTGATAATAAGACTAGGTTGTTTTATGCTGAGACACTTCCTAACCCTTCCCTCAGAGTATTTCCAATTAAAAATGTTGCTGAGATAGGGAAAAAATTATGTATACCATTAATAATTGATAATACTGCATGCCCTATTATTTGCAAACCTATTGAACATGGTGCAGCAATAGTCATACATTCTTTAACTAAATATATTGGCGGTCATGGCACAAGTATTGGTGGTGTAATAATAGATTCAGGAAATTTTAATTGGTCAAAAAATAAATCTAGACAACCAAATATTTGGGAACCCGATCAATCATATCATGGAGTAATTTGGGGTGAAGCAATACCACAATTAACTGGTGCAAATATTCCATTTATAATTAGAGCAAGAGTCGTTCTTTTACGTGATTTGGGTTCTGCTCTAAGTCCTTTTAATGCATTTCAAATAATACAGGGACTTGAAACACTATCTCTAAGAATTCAACAACATTGCAAAAATGCTTTAAAAGTTAAAGATTTTTTAGAAACCAGCAATAAAATTGAGAAAGTAATTTTTTCAACTAATCAAAATAAATATTTTAAACAAAATGCTAAAGAATATCTTAAAGGTGGTGAAGGCGCATTAATAGGCGTTGAATTAAAAGGAGGATTAGTGGCAGGAAAACGTTTCATTGATAATTTAAAATTATTTTATCATGTTGCAAATATTGGAGACGCTAGATCTTTGGCTATACATCCAGCCAGTACTACTCATTCCCAATTAAATAATGAAGATATGAAAAAATCTGGTGTCACTGATGGGTACGTTAGATTATCAATAGGTATCGAACATGAAAATGATATAATAAATGATTTAAAACAATCTTTAGACAAGATATAATATATGTGATTTAGAATTTAAAATGTAAATTCATTTATGATTAAACTAAAATTTTAACATTTATAATTAAAATGTCTTTTTTAATAAAAATTTTAACCTCACTAATACTATTATTTAATTATGCAAGTTATTCAAATGCAAAGGAAGTTAAATTAAATGAAATTAATAATTTAAAATCAAAAATTTTTTTTATGCGCCACGCAATTGCACCGGGTTTTGGGGACCCAAAAAACTTTGAAATTAATGACTGCAAAACCCAAAGAAATTTAAATGAATTAGGTATTTTACAAGCAAAAAATATTGGTAAACAGTTGAAAAAAAATAAAATAAAATTTTCAAAGATTTTTTCAAGTTTTTGGTGCAGATGTTATCAAACCATTAAAGCGATGGGAATAAAAGAGTATGAATTACATCAAGGGCTTAATTCTTTTTATCAAAACTATTTTGAAAAAAATAAAGTTCTTGAGGATTTAAAATCTTTAATTTCTTTTCTTGATAAGAATAATGGCCCATATTTATTTGTCACACACTATGTTGTAATTGGATCATACACAAAATTATTCCCTAGTAGCGGTGGAATTGTAGTGCATGATTTAAATTCACTTATTAATCAAAATGTTGTTTTAGAAAATCAACAAACAAAATGAGGGGTTTAGTTGTTTAAAAGAATTAAATCTTGTAATGCCAAAAATCTGCCGTACATCAGCCCAATACATAGAATAATAAATATGACAATATAGTATTTGTAATTTTTTTTAATTTTGATACACCTCTAAAACTTCAACAGATTCTTCACCATATCTAACATTTTCACTATAATAATCATGAGGCAATGGCACGAGTTTCTCAGGTGATATCTTATCAACCCACAAAAGAAAATTAATTTCTACATTTTCCTTAGACACAAAAGGTAATTTATTTAGAATTTCAAAACTAGAGTCAAATTTCATAGAATTCTCTTTTATTTCTCTGAATGATTTTCCTTGATTATCTGTTCCATAAAAAGTGATCTCAAACCTTACAACCCAAACATTTTCTTCAATATTTATCAATTTAAATTCAACCAATTTTTAATGTTTAATTCATATTCTGGAAAATAATTATTTATTGTTTCCAATTCAAATTCAGAAAGAATTGAAGTATTACTCTCTTTCTTCAGAAGAAATTTGAAGCTATAAAGAATTAGCTCTTCTTTAGTTTTTTTCCCGTTTGTAATATTTTTATAAGTATAATCGTTCAATGTAACAAGATGATAAGTATTAATTTTACCTTCAATGAAAACTTTAAATTTATCCTTATTAACTTGGTTTATTTGTATTTCCATAATTTTACTATTTCATCAATTTTTAAAAATTCTGAACCCTCATATTGATTAACAATCATTTTTCTTGCATCACTCTCATTTTCTGCATGTACAATTAATGAATTATAATCTTTTTGTATTCTTCCATCTTTATGCAAATACTCTAAATGGAACTTCACTTCAAAATCAGTTTTCCAATTATTCATATGAATTTTATCAATTTATTAATTAATTACAAAATGTACAACTTAGTTTATTGTGACTTTTAAGGCTACTTAAGAATGTATAAAAAATCTATAAAAATACTTGTCCCAGCTGGAGCCTTAGGCATTCCATTTGATGATGAGGCATTGATCAATGGAATTAAACAAAAACCAGATTTAATTGCGATTGACGGAGGTTCAACTGATAGTGGTCCTTATTACCTAGGAACAGGAACTAGTAAATACTCTAGAAATGCTACAAAGACTGACTGGAACAAATTAATGAAAATTCGTAATGAAGCAAAAATTCCTTTGTTAATTGGAACAGCTGGAACATGTGGGACAAGCAGTACAGTTGACTGGATGCTTGAAATAACTAAAGAAATTGCTCAAGAAAATAATGAAAAACTTAAAATTGCAACATTAAAGACAGATCTGACTAAAGGATTTATTTTAAAATATTTTGATTATGGAAAAATTAAACCATTGGAGGGGGCTCCAAAAATAGATAAAAAAATAATTAACGATTGTTCAAATATAGTAGCATTAGCTGGTGCTGAACAAATTCAAAAAGCAATTGATACAAAAGCCGACATAATTATTGCTGGTCGTTCAACCGATACTGCAATTATTTCTGCATTAGCAATTTCTAATGGATGTAATTTAGGTTCTGCGTGGCATGGTGCTAAAATTGCAGAATGTGGAGCGCTTGCAACAACTAACCCTAATTCTGGAGTAATTTTAATGGAGTTTGACGAAACGGGCTTTACCGTTACGCCTATGAGTAAAAAAACAAAAGCTACTCCTTATAGCGTTTCTGCTCACATGCTTTACGAGAATGCTAACCCATACATTTTATATGAACCGGGTGGGTATCTTGATGTTTCAAAAGCAAAATATAAAAAAATAAATGATTCAAGTGTAAGAGTTGAAGGGAGCAAGTGGTNTAAAGATAATAAATATACATTAAAATTAGAGGGAACGAGATTAGTTGGTTATCAAACAATATCTTTAGTATTAGTAAGAGATGATCATTATGTTAAAAATGTTCAAAAATGGATAAGTAAACTTAAAAATTCATTTAAAAGAAAATCAAAAATTAGTNATTTATGTGATGTCGAATTAGAATTAAGAGTAGTTGGTAATAATGCAACTCTTGGTGAGCTAGAACCATTTAAAAATATCAATAGTAANGAAATTGNTNTAATAGCAATTTTTACAGCAAAAAATCAAAAAAAAGCAAATGAAGCTGCAAAATTACTTAATCCAGATTTGCTCCATTTACCTCTTACTAAAAACGAGCCAATGCCCACATTTGCATTTCCATTTTCACCCCCAGAAGTTGACAAAGGACCTCTTTTTGAATTTTGCTTTCATCATACCATAGAAATTAATGATCCATATAATATCTTTTGTTTAGAAGTACATAAAATTTAATATGAGAAAATTAACTTCACTTACAAAAAATATTCGTTCTAAAAATGCTGGTCCATTTTGGATAACAATAGATATTTTTTTTAAAAATAAAAAAAACTTTATCTATGTGTCTGAGAATTTAAAGAATGAAAAGATTTCAAATATTCTTCAAATAGATCCNTTTAAATTAAAGAGATTTGATATTAAAGATTTAAATGTAATTAAGTTCAGTTTTCCAAGGGTAAATATTCAAGGATCTCGCTTAGATAGAGATATGCACGGTGCTTCTTTTTCAACATTGTTTGAACAAATAGTTATATAATTTATAATAAAAATTTTTATATTTAAAAAAATTTAAATTTAATCTTTCTTTGAACAAATTAATTCACCAAATTAATGATAAAATATTGAATTTACTTTTAATAAATAAATATAACCCCTAATAAATATTTATAAAAATTAAAAAACAAATTTGCTCTTTAATTATAATATTTTAACTTATGTTAACTTGACGCAGCTATTACTTAAAAGCTATATTATTTTATAGAGCTAAATATATGTAGTTCTTTTAACATATAAAATTTATTAATTGGAAATATAATGAATTTGTACAAGCATTATCTAGAAGAAATTGAAAATAGAAAAAAACAATCTTTAAAACCAAAACCTATTGATGATGATAAATTATTAAAAGAGATAATTTCGGAAATAAAAGATGATAATAGTAAAAATAGAAAAGATTGTCTTAATTTTTTAATTTATAATACTCTACCTGGAACCACGAATGCCGCATTAGAAAAGTCAAATTTTTTAAAAGAAATAATTCTTAATAAAATATCTATTAAAGAAATTTCAATTGATTTTGCCTTTGAATTATTATCACACATGAAAGGAGGCCCTTCTGTAAGTGTCTTGCTTGATATTGCCTTGAGTGATGACATTAAAATAGCGAAAAAAGCGCTTGAAGTTCTAAAAACTCANGTCTTTCTTTATGATGCTGATACTAACAGAATTAAAGATTCTTATGATAAAGGGAATAGAATAGCTGGAGAATTATTAGAAAGTTACTCAAAAGCAGAATTTTTTACTAAATTACCTGAAATAAGTGAAGAAATAGAAATTGTAACATATGTTGCAGCAGAAGGAGACATTTCAACAGATTTATTGTCTCCAGGAAATCAAGCTCATTCAAGAGCTGACAGAGAACTCCACGGCAAGTGCATGATCTCTGATGAAGCACAAATTGAAATAAGAAAATTACAAAAAAAGCATCCAAATAAAAGAGTAATGCTNGTTGCAGAAAAAGGTACAATGGGTGTTGGTTCGTCTAGAATGTCTGGAGTTAATAATGTAGCATTGTGGACAGGCATTCAAGCAAGTCCATATATACCATTTGTTAATATGGCTCCAATTGTAGCTGGAACTAATGGCATATCACCAATTTTTTTAACAACTGTAGGTGTTACTGGTGGAATTGGAGTTGATCTAAAAAACTGGGTAAAAAAATTAGGGTCAGACGGTAAACCAATACTTAATAATGACGATAGTCCTATTTTAGNAGAAAAATACTCNGTAGAAACTGGGACAGTTTTAAAAATAAATACAAAACAAAAAAAACTGCTTGATGAAAAAGGGAGTGAAGAATTAGCTGACTTAACGTCATCTTTTACCCCTCAAAAATTAGAATTCATGAAAGCTGGCGGATCGTATGCAATAGTTTTTGGAAAAAAACTTCAAACTTTTGCTTGTAAAGCTCTTAATATGGAACTTAATTCTGCTTATGCACCTTCTAAGGAAATTTANCATAAAAATCAGGGCTTAACAGCAGTAGAAAAAATATTTAACAGCAATGCTTTAGGAATTAAAAAAGGATCTGTTTTACATGCTGGATCTGATGTAAGAGTAAAAGTAAACATAGTTGGATCGCAAGANACAACTGGGTTAATGACCTCCCAGGAATTGGAAGCTATGGCTGCAACTGTAATTTCTCCATCAGTTGATGGAGCATATCAATCAGGATGCCACACAGCNTCAGTGTGGGATATAAAAGCGCAAGAAAATACCCCAAAGTTAATGAAATTCATGAATGATTTTGGATTAATTACTGGAAGAGATCCTAATGAAATTTATCATTCCATGACAGATGTAATACATAAAGTTCTAAATGATATAACTGTAGATGATTGGTCAATAATTATAGGTGGNGATTCGCATACTAGGATGTCTAAAGGTGTTGCTTTTGGTGCAGATTCTGGAACTGTTGCGCTTGCCTTAGCAACTGGAGAAGCAACAATGCCAATCCCTGAAAGTGTTAAGGTGACCTTTATAGGTCAAATGGCAGATCATATGGATTTTCGGGACGTAGTCCATGCCACCCAATCTCAGATGCTTAAGAAATTTGGTGACAACATTTTTCAAGGAAAGATAATTGAAGTACATCTTGGTACTTTATTAGCAGACCAAGCATTTACTTTTACTGACTGGACNGCTGAAATGAAAGCNAAAGCATCTATTTGTATTTCTGANNATAANACNCTTATTGAATCANTNNAAATAGCNAAANNNAGAATNNAANTAATGATTGATAAAGGTATGGATAATAAAAACCAAATGCTTAAAAATCTCTTTGATATTGCAGAAAAAAGGATCAAAGAAATTCAAAGTGGTACTAAGCCGCCCTTAACTCCAGATGATAATGCAAAATATTCTGATGAAGTTGTAATTGATTTAAATGAAATTTTTGAACCAATGATAGCTGATCCAGATGTTAACAATATTGATGTTTCAAAACGTTATACACACGATACAATTAGACCCATATCATATTATCAAGCTAAGAAAAAAGTGGACCTAGGATTTGTTGGATCCTGTATGGTCCATAAAGGAGACATAAAGATTGTTGCTCAAATGTTAAAAAATCTCGAAAAAAATAAAGGAAGTGTTGATTTCAAAGCACCTCTTGTAGTTGCTGCTCCAACATACAACATAATTGATGAATTAAAACAAGAAGGTGACTGGAATATACTTCAAAAATATTCAGGCTTTGAGTTTAATGATGATAAACCTAAAGAAAATGCTCGTCATGATTATGATAATATTTTATACCTTGAAAGACCAGGTTGCAATCTTTGTATGGGAAATCAAGAAAAGGCTTCTAAGGGCGATACTGTTTTAGCAACTTCAACTAGATTATTCAAAGGTAGAGTTGTAGAAGATTCTGACCAAAAAAAAGGTGAATCTTTACTTGCCTCAACACCAGTTGTTGTATTGTCAGCAATTCTTGGCAGAACTCCATCTCTTGATGAATATACTTCTGCAGTTGAAGGTATAAATCTTACAAAATTTTCGCCANNTCAATCAAAGTCAAAAGANACTCTNTCGGTTCATTTTTAAATTGATNAAAAATATAATTNGTTGTTTCTTTAATAAANGTTGTAGAAATATTATTTCAATAATAAAATCTAAATAGAAAAGTGATTCAAATAAAATTAAAAAAAAAATTATGAGGACTAATTTCAAGAAATTATATAATTTAAATTTGAAAACATAATGTAATTTATTAACTTTAAAGAATAATTATTATGAATGATTTATATACTTTAGATTTTGAACTATTAAGAAGTAATGATATAACCTCTCTTGGAAAATTAAAAGAATCAGTTACAAAAATTGGTTTTTTAAAACTTAAAAATTTACCCATCTCAAAAAGCATAATTGAAACTACATTTAAAGAGTATAAAACGTTTTTTTCAAAAAGTATTAATGAAAAAAATAAAGTTAATATGAAATTTACAAATTCAAACAGAGGGTGGGGAGAAAGCAAAAGTGAACAAGTCAACTCAAATTACATGCCTGATTTGAAAGAAATGTATGACTCTGGACCAGTCTTAAACTTTAGCCATAAATTTAAAAATTTACCTTACTATGCTAAAAATATTTGGCCTAATGATATGCCAGAATTAAGAAAAATTTCCGAAAATTTTTATTCTAATTGTTCTGAAATAGGCTTACTAATACTAAAAAAAATTGCTAAGAGTTTAAATTACTCTGAAAATTATTTTTCGGATAAATTTGATTTACCTATGGCACTTTTAAGATGTAATTATTACCACGCTAAACCTTTTTTAACTCAGAAAAATGAATTTGGAATTGCTCCACATACGGATTATGGATGTTTAACACTTTTGTTTACGCAAAGTGACAATGGATTAGAGATAAAACAACCAAATGGTAAGTGGCTTAAAGTTCAAGCTAAAAAAGACGAAATAATAGTTAATTTTGGTGATATGTTAGAATTGTGGTCTAACAAAAAAATTAAAGCTACTCTTCATAAAGTAAACGGTACAAAAAACTCAAGATACTCAATTCCTTTTTTTTTCAATCCTAGACATGATACTTTAATTGGAAAAGATAAAAATAATAGAGATATTTTTGCCGGAGATTATTTGGCCTATAAATACGACACAACATATAGGCATAAAATGAATTAGTTACTTCAATTTTATTAGTTCTGCTTATTAAGCTGCTAGATTAATTGTTTTAAATCAATTATTTTGAAGGAATATATTTATATTAGGTTAAAATAACAAAGAATTACTTTCTGATTGAGGAATATTTATGAAAACCTTATTAACTTTTTCAACAATATTTTTTTTAAGCTTTAGTACAAATGCAGAATATAATAAAAAAATTTCAGAAACAGAATGTGCTAATATTTATGATCATGCTCTAGAACTCATAGAAAAACAAACTTCTAATAAAGATTTAGATGTAGTTGATGATTTAAACGATAAATTAGTTGCAAATAGCATTATATATCATACTTATTGCAAGGATTAGGTATGAGTAAATTAAATTCAATTATTGAAAATACTAAACTAATTATCTTTGATCAATATGGAACGATTGTTGATATGCAAAAGGGTTTAACAGAAGCTGTTACTCCTTTTTTAAAAAAAAAAAATTGGTCTGGTGACCCTAATCGATTTGTTACATGGTGGAGAAGAACTCATTTTGAAAATTCAATGATTGATGCATTGAGTAAAAACAAACATACAAATTACCGTGAAATTGGACAAAACGCTGTCTCTTATGTGATGGATAGATGTAATATTAATTATACAAAAAATGAAGTTCAATGGCTTATTAGTCAAATTGAAACTTTAAAACCTTTTGTAGACGTTATTATTTCTTTAAATAAACTGAGAGAAACAGGCTATAAAATGGCAATTCTTTCAAATGGTGACATTGATATGTTGAATAATGCAAAACCATACATTGGTTTTGATATGGATTATACAATTTCAGTTCAAGAATCAGGGTATTTTAAACCGCATTGGAAAACATATAGATCAGTTGAGTTAAAAACTAAAATAAAAAAAGAAAACTGTTTATTTGTTGCTAATCACGCATTTGATTGTATAGGTGCAAAATCTTTTGGAATGTTTACTGCATTTATAAATAGACGAAAAAGACCTTTTGGACACACTCAATTTCAACCAGATATAATAGTTAAGGATTTTCATGAATTATCTAAAGTATTAGAGAAAATTTGATATGGGGTTTTAAAATATGAAATATAAATTTTGTTTATTATTAGCGAAAGAAGGACTTGAGCCCCGCGACATACACATCATAATGAACCACATTTTACTAAGAACCTTTTGGCCATATTGGTTTTTAAGACCCAAATTGTAAATTTATTTTAGATAACTATATATAGAATAAATTAAAAACTATCCATAAAGGAGAAATTTTGTTTAAAATTCAAAAAATGAAAAATGGTGGCAAACCTCATTCTTATATATTCAAATGGTATTTTTTTGGATATTTGTTTATTTTTATTGTAGTAGCATACCTAGAAAATTGGTTTTAATAGAAAAATAGAACAAATTTATAATCTTCTATATCATTAAAAAAAGATAATTTGTTTTGTCTAAGTTAGATATAAGAGTATTAATNCAATTGTGATAACGTGATATTTATAAATGATGCCAAAAAAGGAANCATCATCTTAGTGAAGTCTTTTAGCAATTTAAATAATTTTGTTACTCTAAAAAGAGTAATNNTAGAGATTTTTATTNTAAAATTTCTAATTTTAGCAAATTTTACTGCAATAGCATCACAAAAATCAAATGACATTNCACCTGAAATTTATGATTTAAACTTGTTAATTAATAAAAACTATACTTTAAAAAAGAAGANCAAGCCANTAATTGCNAAAAACTGGATGGTAGTTACAGCAAATAAAANAGCATCAGAAGCAGCTGCTAAAATTTTGAACTCAGGGGGAAATGCTATTGATGCAATGATTACTGCACAATTAGTTCTAGGTCTAGTTGAACCAGAATCCTCCGGATTAGGTGGTGGTGCTTTTTTAGTTTACTACGAAAAAAAAACACAAAAACTAACTACATTAGATGGAAGAGAAACAGCACCATCAAAAGTAAAATCAGATCATTTTCAAAATAAAAATGGTACCGCTTTGAAATTTTTTGATGCCGTTATTGGAGGTAAATCAGTTGGTGTACCAGGCACTCCAGCATTATTGGAAAAAGCATATAAAAAATGGGGGAAAAAAAAGTGGGAAGATTTATTTAAAGACCCCATTAAGTTTGCAACTAAGGGATTTTCAGTTTCTCAAAAATTAAGTTCATCAATAAAAAAAAATAGTAAGTCTTTACAAAAACATAAAAATACAAAGAATTATTTTTTCCCATTTGGAAAAAACTTAGAATATGGCGAAATTAAAAAAAATATTAATTATGCAAACACACTAAAACTCTTTTCAAAGAATGGATCTAAAGTCTTTTATTCAGGTTCAATAGCTGAAGATATAGTATCAACTGTTACAAATTTTAAGATTAATCCAGGTATATTGTCAGAAAGTGATTTAATTAATTACGAAGTTAAAGAAAGAAACCCAGTATGTTCATTTTATAGAGAATATAAAGTATGTGGTATGGGGCCACCATCTTCAGGAGCAATAAGTGTAAATCAAATTTTAGGAATTGTTGAAAAATATGATTTGTCAAAACTTGGTTATAATAATGCTGAGACATGGAGGATTATTGGAGATGCATCTAGGTTAGCTTTTGCTGATAGAGGGAAATATATTGCTGATATTGACTTTGTTGATGTGCCAATTGAAGAACTCATTGATAAGAAATATTTGAAATTTCGATCACGAAAATTAGACTCAAGGATGAAAATACCAGAAGTGAAGCCTGGTTCTATTTTACAAAAATTTTCTAATAATTTTATATACGCTAAGTCTTTAGAATTTCCCTCAACATCGCACATCTCAATTGTAGATAGATATGGAAATGTACTTTCGATGACTTCAACTATTGAAAGTAGTTTTGGGTCTAAATTAATGACAGATGGAGGTTTTCTTTTAAATAACGAAATGACTGATTTTTCATTTCAAAGTAGTAAAAATGGCAAAAGGGTGGCTAATAATATTGAACCAAACAAAAGACCCAGGTCATCAATGGCACCAACTATTATATTTAAAAATGAAAATCCAGTGTTTGTAATCGGATCACCTGGAGGAAGTAATATTATAGGATATGTTGTGAACTCTATTATTGGATTAATTGATTGGAAAATGAATGCTCAGCAAGCTGCATCTATATCACACGGTATTAATAAATTTGGAATATTTTATTTAGAAAAAAATACAAAAATATCCTTGTTAAAAAAGGATTTAGAAAAAAAGGGGTATAAAGTTAAATTAAAAAATTTTTATTCGGGTTTGAACATAATTCAAATTAAAAATAAACTTTTTGGTGGATCAGATCATCGTAGAGAAGGTATTGCTATTGGAAACTAAATGCGTAATTCCTTATTATGTTTTAAAACCTACTTTGTAACTTTCTATAAAAAATTATATATTATGTTGTAAAAGCGAGAGATAAATGAACGTCCAATTGTAAAGTGTCTTCTATAAACCTCAGTACCAAATAATTCCTTGTTAATTTTAATCTTTTTTTTCTGTTAGAAATTTTATTTTGTTTAAAATTTTTTTATGTCAATAATAAANTTTAAACATACTTATATTTTCTAAAGCAATATAAAAAAATAAGTATTATTCTAACTAATAATTAGAACTCAGATATCTAATTTTAGCAATTCACATAAAATACCAAAATTGTATTTTTATACTACTGATAAAGGTTTAAACCGTACATAAGTACTATTATAATTTAAAAATTTATTTTATGTTGCTCAATAGCAACGGACATAAATCAAAGTNAATCTTATGTAAGTTAAACAGTTGCTATTTCAATTCTGTAGTATAAATATTAAGACGTAATGATATAACATTACGTTCTATTATTTTATATTATTTATAAAAAAAATAGAATTTAACCTTAACTAAAGAAAGAAGATATTTATGCGTAAATTACTTTTAACTTCTACTGCTCTTGTAACTGCTGCAAGTATATCGTCATATGCAATGGCTGATGTATCTGTAACAGGTGCATTTGAGTGGACTTACACATCAACATCATCTGGTGTAGCTACAACTGACGGTGACAGTTTCAGTACTGATAACGAACTTACTATTAGTTTTTCTAACAAAACTGATAGTGGTTTAACTCTATCAGGTCGTTATGATGTAGATGCTGACCAAGCTGGTGCTACAAGCTTGGATGAGTCCTCCTTAACAATTTCAGGCGGATTTGGTTCAGTAACTTTAGGTCAAGATGACTCTGCTAATGACTCATTTGGCCTTGGTGAACATGACCTTATCGATGAAGATTTATCTTCAGCTCCAGCAAACAGTTCTATTGTGACAAATGCTGGCGAAGCAGGTAACACTGATAGTAATAAGGTAACATACAAAACACCTGCTATAGGTGGTTTTACAGCTGGTTACTCCATGTATGATAGTGGTACTGCTGCACAATCTACAGACCAAACAGCGATTGGTGCATCATACACAATGCCTTTAGAGGGCGGTTCAATGATGATCAGGTACAACAAGCAATCAACTGACGGTACTGCTGCTCTTGAGAACGAAGCTTCAAACTATGGTGCTAAGTTAGTTATGGGTGCTGCTTCTGTGATTGTTGCACATGGTGAATCAACAATCGGTGCTGGTGCAAGTCAGACAGATGATCGCGAAGCTAATGGTATATCTGTAAGCTACGACTTAGGTGGCGGCGTCAAAATTGGCGTAAGTACTATGGAAGCTACAGACAGCAAAGATAAGACAGCTGCTGGTGTGGAAGAAAAGTACACTGCTAATGTAGCAGAAGTTGTATACAATATTGCTTCTGGCTTAGATGCTAAGTTTACTTACCTTGATTTTGATTATAAAGCTGGTGGTGAAGCTGCTTCAGCTGATGACTCAGGATCAATGAGTGCTATAACAATATCTGCTAGTTTCTAACTATAACTAGTTTTATATTTTTAAAAAGGAGCAGTTTTATTGCTCCTTTTTTTTATTAATTAATTAAATTTTTATACAA
>NZIY01000051.1 GCA_002691795.1 SAR116 cluster bacterium | reverse complement strand
TTGAACAGCTTCTACTTCTTCTTTTACTTCTTCTTCAGCTTGAACAGCTTCTACTTCTTCTTTTTCCTCCTTTGAAGGTTGAACAGATTGTGACTTTTCTTTCAATTCCTTTTTTGATTCACTTTTAAGTTCATCCTTTTTTGAGGTAAGTGTTTCTGATTTATCATCATTTTCTATAACATTGTTTTTTTCATCATTTATTGACTCAGGTTTTGACTCCGATTTTAGCTGATCTTCTAATTGTTTAGAATCAATAAATGGAATAACAAAGCGCTTTCTTGCTGCTTCAATATTCTGTTTCAGTTCATTTATTCTAGAATCCCAGTCATGCATACTTTACTCAAATAATATTTGTAAATATTAGGGTATACAATATTCATACCAAATTAAAGATAAAGATTTAACTAAAAATCAGTTATTTAAGTCTTAGATTTTGTGGAAACATATGTTTGCTAGCTTCATCATCTATTTCTATTTTAAATTGATGATTATTTCTTTCAGATATTTTTTCAGCTTCATGACTAGCTGGCCTCGTCTTAATATATTCCATTAATCTTTTAAGATTTTTTCTCTTTTCTAATTCTCCAACTGCAATTACTTTTTCAATCATCCTTGTCCAACCCCAGACTGCCATATCAACTATAGTATAGGTATTCCCTATCATAAATTCATAGTTTGAAAGCCTTTTATCTAGAATGTCATAATGCCTTTCAGCTTCAAAAGTGTATCTATTTATTGCATATTCCAACTTCTCTGGTGCCATATGTTGAAAATGAACGGATTGACCGGAATAAGGACCGATACCAGTTGCTACAAACATTAACCACGAATATAATTCACTTTTAGATTTTAAACTATTATCAGGCATAAATTGGCCTGTTTTCTCTCCTAAATAAAGCAATATTGCGTTACTATCAAAAACTATATTTCCTTCATCTTCAATGGTTGGAGCTTTTGCGTTAGGATTTATTTTTTTGTAATTATCTGTATGTTGTTCACCTTTTCGTGTATCTACTGGTATAGCTTCATATGCTAACTTAGTTTCTTCTAAAAATAGAGCAACCTTCATAGGGTTTGGGCCAGTATTGTAATAAAATTTAATCATTGTATATCTCCAAAGTAATATTAAAATAATTTAAACATAAACCAAATTTTTGAAAGGTTTTTATGAATTTAATTGTTGCAGATGTTGGAGGAACAAATGCTAGATTAGCATTTCAAAAAAATATTAATTCTGAAATTTGTCTAATTGAAAACTTTTTATGCACAAATTTTAAATCTTTAGAAGATATTATTACAGTATATAAGAAAAAACATAATATTATTAGCGAAAATATGTCAATTGGTGTAGCAGGACCATGTGAAGATAATGATGTCGTATTAAGTAATAATCATATCAAATTTAATAAAATTGAACTTTTAAAGTGTTTTAAACTAAAATCTCTTTTAGTAATAAATGATTTTGTCTCACAAAGTTTTACTTTTAAGGATCTACTTTTAGAACAAAATAAAGAGAAATCTGAAATTTTATTTAATAAATTAAATCTTAAAAAAATAAAAAATGGTACTTCAAGAAAAATTTCAACACTTTTAGTTACTGGTCCTGGGACAGGTTTAGGAGTTTGTACGTTAAAAAAAATTGGTAATCATGTAATACCTATTCCTGGAGAAGGCGGAAATGCATGTTTTTCACCTAATAATTCTGAGCAAATAGAAATTTTAACTCATTTTCTTAAATCTCATAAATACGTTAGTTTTGAAGATTTAGTAAGTGGCAGGGGAATTAAAAATTTGTTTGACTTTTATCAAAATAAAAATAGAAGCCAGAAATTAAATATTAAAGCCAGAGAAATTGCAGAATTAGCAAATGAAAAGGATCCAAATGCTATTTCTGCAATAACCCAAATGTACAAAATATTTGCAACATCCATTCTTAATGGTATTTTTTTAAATGGATTTAGAGCTGGTGTTGTAATATGTGGTGGAATATCAATAAAATTACAAAATTTTTTAAATCAAAATATCTTTATTGATGAGTTTCTAAAAATCGATCAATACTTTGATTATTTGAATGATATCCCTATTTATTTAAGTAAAAATGAAAGTAATGGGCTAATAGGAGCAAAAGAGTGTTTTCATGATTCTTATTTTAAAAAAACATATATGATTTATAATAAATGATTAATTGGAGGCTGTATGTATCAAATTAGTGATGAAGTTAGAAGATTATCAAATAAAGAAAAGCAACAATATTCAGAACAAGGTTATGTAAAAAATTTGCCTGTTTTTTCAAAAAATGGATCCTTAGAATTACAAACATTATTTGAAGAATTAAGTTCTAGACTGCCACCCGAAGTTGATATTAATAAAACAAATATGTGGCATAAAGCTAGTAAAAAGTTTTATGATTTATGTAGAACACCTGAAATATTAGACTATGTTGAAGACATATTAGGATCTAATTTTGTTCAATGGGGTGGTCAATTCTTTCACAAAGAACCACATAGTGGTTCTGTGGTTCCTTGGCATCAAGATGCTCAATATTGGCCATTAAAACCTGCAAATGCAGTAACCGTTTGGTTAGCCGTATATGATACAGATAAGGAAAATGGTGCTATGAAAGTTGTTTCAGGTAGTCATAAAAAAGGATCAAATGGATTTAAACACCGTACAAATAATGCATCACATTTAGTCTTAGACCAGGAAGTTTCTGAAGATCAAATTGATAAAGACCAAATTGTTTATATGGATTTAAAAGCAGGGGAAATTTCTTTACATAATGATGCATTACTACATGGCTCGGATCCAAATAATTCAAATAGAAGAAGATGCGGAATAACAATGAGATTTTCTCCTACTAATGTAAAAGGAGATTTAAATGAATGGCCTTTTTTTGAAACACAATTAGCTAGAGGTTTTGATAATTTTAAACTTAACCCTGTTGCTCAAGTTCCAAGAGGTGAAGCTACACCAGTAAAACGATTTTGTTATTCAAAAGATTTTGAAAAAAATTGGTAAATAATAATATCTTTATCACAAAAATTAAAATATACCTCGTTTATTTTATTAATTTAAATTTTTTTATTAGCTTGTCTTAATCTATGAGATAACGCCGCCAAACAAGCTTTAACAAAAATATTTGATGAATTAACTTGTTCGTCGAACTCTTTTTTTGAAATAGCAATGATGGTACTTTCAGTAACACACCTCGCTGAAGCTGATCGAAGTTCATTATCTATAATTCCCATCTCACCAAAGAGTTCATTTTCCTCTACAAAAAAATCTGCGTCTTTTGTCTCATTTTTTGGCAAGAAAATTCCAACCTTTCCTTTAACTAATAAAAACATTTTATCAGAACTTTCTCCAACTCTAAATACGCTTTGGTTCTCATTAAAATCAAGTTTTTCCATTAAAACTAATCTCCTTATTTTCTTGAGCAAAAATTAAATTAGAGTTTGCATATTTACTACTTAATTTTTTAATTTGATCATCTGTCCTATCTGGTGAGTGATGTGAAATTATTAATTTTTTTAAGTCTAAATCTTCTGCAAACTTTAGACCTTGTTCAATAGAGGAATGTCCCCAACCTTTTTTTGTTTTCAATTCATTTTCTGTAAACATTCCATCCCATATTATACAGTCTGAATTCTCACAAAATTTGATTAAATTATTTTTTTGAATTTCATTAAATTCATTATCTAAAAGATAACAAAATTTTTTATCTTGATCATTTAAACTATATCCAGAAGATTCACCCGGATGTATTAAACTGAAGGCAGAAAAATTATAAGATTTGAATTCAGATACAATATCTTTAAAATCTATAGTTTTAACGTTATTAGTTAAGTTTAGTAAATCAAATGGAAAAAAAGGCGGAGAAAAACATTTCTTTATAATTTCCCTTGTTTCACGTTCTGTTTTATGAGCACAGGCAACTAAAATTGGTTCTTTTGAGGAATATAAAGTTGGATTAAATGGAAGGCCTTGAAGATGATCATGATGAAAATGAGATAATAAAATTATCGTTGGTTTTGCATCATTGATTTTAACTTTTGAAAATCCACTTCCACAGTCAAATATAATCTGAACATTTTCTGTAAGAATTTCAACACAAGGTGTTGAACCACCATATTTAATCGTTAAAGGTCCAGAAGTAGGTATAGATCCTCTTACTCCATGATTAATTATCATAAAATTTCCTCATTTATATAAGAGAATAAATAACAAAAAAAAACAAGAAATAAACTGTAAATTATATTTTTAAGATTAATTTAAGTCTTATTTAAAATATTTTTATTTGCCACGTTGATATAAAAGCACTGATTATAGAGAAAGTAAAATAATGTAGATTTAAAAGCTATAATTATTTATAATTATAACTATTAATACAGGGGTGCTTAAATTGTAAGCTGAGAGATACCCTTATAACCTGATCTAGATAATACTGGCGGAGGGAGAATATGAATTATTTAAAAGATACTAATCCAGGTAAATTACTGGAAGAAATTAAAACTAAAACACCATTAGTTTGGAATATTAGTAATTTTGTTTCCATGGATATAGCGGCTAATATGCTGTTAGCTCTTGGTGCATCACCTGCAATGGCGCACGCATTAGAAGAAGCAGAAGATTTTTCAAATATTTGTAAAGCTATTAATGGTGCTTTGACAATTAATATAGGTACTTTTGATAACCATTGGAAAAATTGTGCTATTAAAATAGCCAAACAAGCAAATTTGAATAATATACCATGGGTATTAGATCCAGTTGGAGCTGGTGCAAGTAAATTTAGGAATGAAAATGCCAAACAATTGTTATCACTTAAACCAACAGTATTGAGAGGAAATGCTTCAGAAATAATCTCAATTTCAGGCATTAAATCTAGTGGAAAAGGAGTTGATAGCACCTCAACTTCTAATGATGCTTTAGATGCTGCAACTTCAATTGCTAAATCTGAAAAAATTATTGTAGCTATTACTGGAGAAGTTGATTACGTAACCGATGGTTCAAAAATTTATGCAGTTTATGGTGGTAATGAGATGATGACAAAAATCACAGCTACTGGCTGTGCTCTAACTTGTTTAATTGGAGCAGGGCTAACTAGTGAACAAAATAATTTAATTTCTACAGCTAATATTATGGGTATTTATTCTGTAGCTTGTGAAAAAGCACTAATTTCTTCGAAAGGACCTGCATCATTGAGGTCAGAATTAATTGATACAATTTATAATTTAACTCCTGCAGAAGTTGAAAAGAATATCAAAATTGAACTCATTTAAGCTAAATACTTATTTAATTGCTGGTCCTGAAAATATTCAAGATAAAACTCTCTTACCAAAAGAAACAAAAAGAGAAGGTTTAATTAGATTTGTATATACCTTTGCATCTTTAGGATTAGATGTTTTTCAATTAAGGTGTAAAAACTTAAAAGATAAGGAATTTTTGAGTCTTGCTCAAGATCTTGGGTTTATCTTAAAAAACACAAATTGTAAATTTTGTGTTAATGATAATGTTAAAGTTGTAAGTATGCTTCCAAATGAAATTGATATTTTACATATTGGACAAGACGATATGAAACCGGAACAAGCAAAAAATCAAATTAATAATAAAGTAAAAATTGGATGGTCTATTACTGACATTTCTCAAGTAGAAAAAATACCATACTTTGTAGATTATATTGGTGTTGGGCCAATTTATCCCACTACCACCAAAAATGATGCAGCAAATGCAATGGGAGAAGAAGTCATAGAAAGGATAATTAAAACGGTAAAAATTCCTGTTGTTGCAATTGGAGGAATAAAATTAAAAAATATTAATAGACTAAGATCATTGGGTGTGTCTGGAATTGCCATTATATCAGAAATTTTTAATAGTAATAATCCAAAAGATAAATTTATAGAATTCAAAAATTTGGCCAAATGAAAAATATTTTAATAACTGGTGGAACAAGCGGTATTGGTTTAAATGCTGCTAAACGCTTGTCTAGAGATCCAAAAAATAATTTAATAATTGTTGGTAGTAAAAATTCAAAAGGAAATCTTGCTTTAAAAGAACTTCAAATTAATTCTAAAAATGCTTCATTTTTGAAATGTGATTTATCTAGCCTTAATGAAATAAAGGAGTTTGTTACAATTAACAAGCTACCAAAACTTGATGTTTTAATTAACAATGCTGGAGCTGTTTTTTTTAAAAAAAAATTTTCAAAGGAAAATATTGAAAAAACATTTGCTCTTAATCATCTCGGTTATTTCCTTTTAACTAACCTGCTTATTAAACAAAATTTAATTAAAAAAGGGGGTGAAATTATTAATGTTGCAAGTGGTGCACATTGGGGAGTTGAATTGAATTTTAAAGATCTTCAAATGAAAAGTAATTATAATGGATGGATAGCTTACAAAAAATCAAAGCTATGCAATATCTTATTTACTAAAAAGTTAAGCCAGTTATTAAAAAAACAAAATATTTCTGTAAACTGTTTACATCCCGGCTTTGTAGAAACCCAATTTGGAAGTAATAATAATTGTTTTATAAGCCTAGGGATTAAAATAGCAATGAGATTTGGCGTAATAAATATAGATAAGGGTACTCAAACATTACTCTATTTATTAGAAAGGAATTTACAAGTTACTGGGGAATACTTTTATAAAAATAAAATATCACCTTCTTCAAATTTTTCATTGAGCAAAATCAATGCTGATAAACTTTGGGATGAAAGTTTAAAAATAGTATCTGATTATTTATAATTTAATTATTTAAACGTTTATTAAAAAAACTTTTATAAATGAAATAGAAACTAATTCCTACCATTACAATGCCGATAACAAGTCTCGTTGAACTATTCATAAACATTAATGGTAAAGCTAAGGCAAAAACTGATGCTGGAACATAAATTTTTGCAAACTGAGAACCTTTTTTGGCGTCCTGATAAAATGGGAAAATAACTGAAACTATAGCCATAATTAGGAAGAACAATGACCAAGGTCTTGATATAAATAAAAGCAGATCATCACTTATCGCAGTAGCTCTGGCTAAGTTTAATTCAGCCAATTTTCCTAAAACTACACCTAAAATCATTGGGGCTAGAGGAAAGCCTAGTTTTTTCATAAAATAACCAATAATTCCAAAAAAGAACATTACCCAAATATCAAAAACTACATTATGTAACGCAAAAACACCGATGGCACAGTAAGCCAAAATAACAGAAGCTAAAACATACATTGGAATTTTAGTTACCAAAAGAAAAATTCTAAGGGAAAATGCTTGTAATCCTACCATAAAAAAATGAGCTACAAAAAAGGCAATGAATACTCCATATGCTAAAAGAGGTTCATCTTGAATAAATGTTGGACCAGGAATAATATTATGAATCATCAGAGCTCCAAGCATTACAGCAGTTACTATATCTCCAGGTATTCCAAGCGCCATCATCATTATCAATGCACCACCTGCTGTTGCATTGTTAGCTGCTTCGGGTGCAACTATTCCATCATACTCACCTTTGCCAAAATTTGATCTATTTTTAGAAGCTTTTTTTGCCTGATCGTATGCTAGTATATTTGAAATTGAACCTCCAGCTGCTGGCAATATACCTGTAAAGATTCCTATGAAGCTTGATCTAAATAAATTTATCCATCTTTTAAGAATGATAGTAATTGCTTGTTTATGCTCAACTCTAACTAAAGTTCCAGATTTTTCCATTAAAGGACTTTTTGCTCTTTTATCGTCTTCTACGTCTGTTAATAATTGTGAAAATGCAAATAAGCCAATTAAAACAGGTAAAAAAGCAAAGCCTTGTTTAAACTCATCAAACCCAAAAGTAAAGCGAGCAACCCCATTTATTTCATCTTCGCCAACAGTAGCTGCAAACAAACCTAATAATCCAGCAATAAGTCCTTTAACAATATTACCACCCGACAAACTAACTGTAATCGTAAGAGCAAATATAATTAATGAAAAGTAATCCCAAGGTCCAAATTCAAGTCCTAAAAAAGCAAGTTGAGGAGCTAATGCAACTAAAATAACTGCACTAATCATACCACCAAAAAAAGATGACCAAAGACCTATCCCTAGAGCTAAACCTGGTCTACCAGACCTTACCAAAGGAAATCCATCGAATGTTGTTGCAACTGAAGATGGAGTCCCTGGAATGCCTGTTAACATACATGACATTAATCCACCTGAAAAACCTCCTACAAAAACTCCTAACATAGTTGCCAATCCTTGAATGGCTGTCATACCAAATGTAAAAGGTAGGGTTAGAATAACTCCCATTGCAATTGTAAAACCTGGAATTGCTCCTGCTAAAATTCCTGCCAATGTTCCAACTAACATCAACCCTAAAGTTACTGGATCTAAAACTATGCTTGCAAAAGCTTGTAAAATTACATCAACCATATTTTTTTTACCAAATTTTTAATATCTCTCCTTCAGGTAAAATAACTTTCAGGCCAAATGTAAAAATAGACCACATTACACCAATAGTTATAATAGAGATAAAAAGATGATTTAAAGAATTTTTTAAAGTTCTCCCCCCTAAAAAAGTTAATAAACCAAAAACAAATAAAATCCCTCCAATGAGCATTCCTAGATATTCTAAAAAAGATAAGAAAAAAACAAACATCCCAAAACAAATTAAGGCGTTTTTAAATTGTAAAAAATTTATATTCTCTAGAGAAAACGATTTTTTAGCATCTATTTTATTTTCGCTAGAAAAAGATTTTACTAACATAACTAAAGACATTATTGATAAAAGCCAAAGAATAATCCTTGGCCAATAACTGGCTTTCATACCTTGGTACCCAGGATCCTCAATGTGGAAACTACTGTTTATCATCACTCCACAAAATAGTAAAAGAAATACAGCTAAAATTTTATCTTTGTTTAATTTCATAAATTTTAAAAAATGAAAGAAGAGATGATTTTATCATCTCTTCTTAAATTTTTTAGTCTTTTCTTTTATATACGCCAACCTGTTTAGCTATTGGCTTCCAGTAGTTATAAGTAGCTTGAAAATGCTTTTTATAAGCTTCTGGACCCTTATAATTAATTAGGATACCTTTTTTATGCATTGCAGCTTTAAATTCTTTATCCATAGCTGCGCCCTCAAACATTTTAGCATAATGTTTTACGATTTCAGAAGAAGTTCCCTTTGGAGCTACAACACCTCTCTCAACCGCAAAAATTACTTTTGCACCTTGCTCTTGTGCTGTTTGGATGTCTGGTATCTGATCTAATCTTTTATCGTTAGTAACGCCAAGAGCTTTTAATTTTCCTGCTTTGATAAATTTTATGGCAGCAGCTAAATTAATTTCTCCAAGCTTTATATTATCTGCTAATAAAGCTGTCATTCTTTGTTTAGTTCCATCATAAGATACATGCTTAAACTTTACTCCTGTAGCATCTTCTAATAAAAGAAAAACAAATTGACTGGTTGATCCAAATGTCCCACCTGCTGTAATTGTATTAGGTGCTTTTTTAGCGGCAGCAACCAAATCTTTTATATTGTTATATGGCGTATTAACGTTAGCACCTATAATAGACGGTGTAGATGTTACCATAGAAATAGTTTCAAAAGCATCCCATGTTATATCTATTCTTCCAGTAAAATAACTTGTTATTGCACTTTGATGGATTGCAAACAATGTACAACCGTCAGGTTTTGCTTTAGATGCCTGCTTTGCACCTTTATTTCCACCTTGACCTCCAACATTCACAACCTGCAATTGTGGCTTTGCACCGTTTTTATTTATTTTATCAACCATCTGTCTAAATATAACGTCGGTTCCACCGCCGGCACCCCAAGGTACAATTAATTTAGCTGTCCCACATGGCATACTAACCGCATGTGAAAAACTAATTGACGTGAAAATTAATACAGATGTTGCTGTGACTAATTTTAACATTTTTATAAAATTCATTAATCTCTCCATTTAATTATTTTAATATCTTGATAAAGTTTTTATGCTGTGTCAATTTTTTAGAAAAATTTGTTAACACGAATAATTAAGGACTATAGAAATTGCTTAATTTTACAACACGACCTGAAATAACTGGTAATTTTGGAGTTGTTACAAGTACACATTGGATAGCTTCAGCGGTTGGTATGTCAATTTTAGAAAAAGGTGGGAACGCTTTTGATGCTGCAGTAGCTACTGGATTTACACTACAGGTAGTTGAACCACATCTAAATGGTCCCGGTGGTGAAGTTCCAATAATTTTTTCTAAAAAAAATCAATTGCCAAAAGTTATCTGTGGTCAAGGGGTTTCACCAGAAAAAGCAACAATTAAATATTATAATAAACTTGGCTTAAAGGTTGTCCCTGGAAGTGGTCTTTTAGCAGCAGTAGTTCCTGGAGCTTTTGATGCCTGGATGTTACTACTCTTAAACCATGGCTCAATGAATTTAAGTGAAGTCCTCGGACCTGCAATATCTATATCAGAAAAAGGTTATCCTCTTGTTCCAAATATTATCAATACCATAAAATCTGTAAAAGATCTTTTTTTAGAAGACTGGAAATCCTCTGCTGAGGTATATTTACCTAAGGATAAATTACCTAACATTGGCGATTTTTTTTCTAATAAAAAAATGAGTGGAACATATAAAAAAATTGTTGATCAAGCTTCTTCTTTTTCTTCTAATAGAGAAAAACAAATTGAAAAAGCAAGAGAAATTTGGAAGTCAGGTTTTATTGCAGAAAATATTCATAATTTCTGTAAAAACAATTATTTCATTGACACATCTGACAGAAAACATAACGGAATACTAGATGGAAATGATTTAGCTGGTTGGCAAGCTCATGAGGAAAAAGCTAGGTCTTTTAAATATAAAAATTACGAAGTGTTTAAAACTGATGTATGGGGTCAAGGTCCCTGTTTTCTTCAACAACTTGCAATTTTAGATAATTTTGATCTTTCTAAATTTAGTGAAAACTCTCCTGAATTTGTACACATTATTACAGAAGCCACTAAACTTGCTTTTGCAGATAGAGAAGCTTTTTACGGTGATCCAAATTTTGTAAATGTTCCAATAGATCAGTTGTTAAGTCGTAAATATAACATAGAAAGAGCAAAACTAATTAATGAAAAAGCATCATTAGAAGTTAGGCCTGGAGAAATAAAAGGTTTTGGTGGGCCAGTAATTGTAAGAAAAAAAGGTGAGACAGAGGAATCAAATTCTAAATACGATATTGGAGAGCCAACTGTAGCTAAATTTGATAATCTAATATCAAATTCTAATGGACAAACAAAAGGCGATACAACACATTTTGACATCATTGATCAATGGGGCAATATGGTGGCAGCTACTCCGAGTGGTGGTTGGCTTCAAAGTTCTCCCATTATACCGGATTTAGGTTTTTGCCTATCAAACAGAGCTCAAATGTTTTGGTTAGACCCTATGTCACCAGCTTCTTTAGCACCTAAGAAACGACCTAGAACAACATTGTCTCCCTCATTTGCATATAAAAATGAAAAGCCATATATGGTTTTTGGTACTCCAGGAGGAGATCAACAAGATCAATGGTCTTTACACTTTTTTCTACGTCATATTCATTTTGGTTTAAATTTACAAGAGGCTATTGATGCACCTGGTTTTAGTACATTTCATTTTCCAAACTCATTTTTTCCTAGAGAAACTGATCTAGGAAGTTTATTTATGGAAAATAGATTTTCACCAGATACAATTGAAGATTTAAGAAATAGAGGGCATAATGTTACTATTGAACCAGATTGGTCTTTAGGACGAATGACTGCAGCATCAATTAATGGTAACATTCTGAAAGCAGCAGCAAACCCAAGATTTATGCAGGGTTATGCAATAGGAAGATAAAATGAAAATTGGTATTATTGGATTTGGAGCAATTGGATTTGATGTGGCTCATAAATTAGACAAAGAACCATCTAGTTTTAATGTTATTGGAGTTCATTCAAGAACAAAGGATAAAATAATTGAAAAATCAGTCTCATTTAATTCACCTTTAAAATATTTGGAACTAGATGAAATTTGTTCCGAATGTGACTTAATTATTGATTGTGCACCAAAAGAAGCTTTTAAGAATATAGTCCTAAAATGCCTTAAATATAAAACAAAATTAATCACTGTTAGTGGTGCTGGAATTTTAGAAAATATTGAATTAATTAACAAAGCCAGAGAAAATTCTACTCAAATTTTTTTAGCCTCTGGGGCAATTATCGGATTAGACGGACTTAGCGCTGTATCTGAAGGTGAGGTTGAACTTGTTAAAATGATAACAAGAAAACCTCCTAATGCCCTTATTAAATCAAAATTTGTTTTAGAAAAAAAAATAGTATTAGATAATTTAAATCAACCAAAACTTATATTTTCAGATAATGCGTTTGAGGGAGCAAAGGCTTTCCCAGCAAATGTCAATGTAGCTGCTGCAGTTGGATTAGCAGGAATTGGTGCAAAAAAAACACATCTCGAGATATGGGCTGATCCAAACTTGACTAAAAATACACATTCAGTGATTGTAAAATCAGATAGCTCAAATTTTAAAATTGAAATCGAAAATATTCAATCAAAGGAAAATCCTGGTACAGGAAAAATTACAGCCTTAAGTGTAATCGCATGTTTAAGAGGAATATTAAGTTCATTGAAGGTAGGTACTTAACTATTACCTATATTGGCACACTGATTGCAAAGAACAAATCATGGATCCAATAACATTATTTTCTGTATTATATAAAGTTGCTTCATTTTCTAGTGAAAAACAAAAAGATATATCTATAAATTTTTCTAACCAGACGAGTAGAACTGAAATAATAGAGTTATACAGATCAACAATGAGTACAGAAACAAAAAAGAATTTTAATAAAAATTAATTTATTTTTAACTAATCAAACTAGCTTGATAAATACTCATGTTTAAATAACATACCTCAAGCAATTTAGTATTTAGTTTTTTCTTTTTTCCAAGCTTTATGAATTCTAGAAATATGTGCTCATGTTCAGTCATTAATTTTTTTTCCATATCGACTAGCATTGATGCCTTGAAAGGGACATCTGATTTAAACAAGAGATCTTCATGTAAATTTTTTGATTCTGCAGTTAACTCAAAACCATTTTCTTTTGAAATATTTATACATTCTTCCCAAAGATCTTGAATAAACTTTTTTCCTTCAGGATTTTTACTAATATTATTAATACTTGTTTGAAATAATGTTGTTGAACCTGCAATTGTTGCAATAAATATCCATTTCTCCCATAAGTCTTGATTGATATTATCGCTCAAAATAGTTTGAAAATCTGCCTTTCGACAAATTTCATAAAAATCTTTAGCAAATTCTATATTACTATCAAAACGATTTCCAAAACTTAATCTTTTTATTTTTCCTACATGTTGTATTACACCTGGAGATGTTGAATTTGAGCTTACGTGAGCAACTCCACCAAACACATTATCTTTCTTAAAAGCTTTTTCAAGCTTATTAATATGTGTCTGACCATTTAATAATGGAATAATGATGCTATTTTTTTGAGTGGGTTTAAGATCAGATATCACTTCATCTAGATGATACGATTTACAAGTTAATAGTACTACATCATAGTTTTGCTTTAATTCTTTCTTTGTAACTAAGACAGGATTAATTTTAAAGTTACCAAAGTCACTTACGATTTTAATCCCATTTTCTGTGATNAACTTTTTATTTTTTTCTCTTACAAGAAAATTTACATCACAGTTTGTTTTTTGAAGATGAGCACCAAAAAAGGCGCCTAACCCACCAACTCCAATTACTAAAACTTTCATCTTTAAACCTCAATTAAAATTATTTTTTTGCATTGCATATATTTCTTCTAAAATTTCATCTTCGAGAGAACCAAAATTATAACCTTCCAAAGCTTCTTCTAAATGTTCTATTTTTTCAAGTCCTATAACTATAGTAGATAAGTTGTTATTTGATAACCCATATCTCAGTGCTTTTTGAGATTTAGTTCCTTCAATATGTTTTGTTANTAATTCGATTTTTTTTACTCTTCTATCAATTTCGTCGCTATCAATTCCGAATGTAACAGGTACTTCCCTACCATGTCTAACATTTGTTGCTAAAAATCCTGCAGCATAAATCCTAATATTCATTATACCCATATCCTTTAATTTACAATTATTAATCAAATTATAAAAATTTTGATCATTCCAAGATCTCAGGTTACTAAAAGCAGCACTTGGATTTAGTAAGTTATAATAAATTTGTGCTGTATCAAAACAGTCACTTAANACAACTTCATTAATTCCATCAATATCACCTAGGGCTGTAATTCCAATTGATCTTATTCTTCCCTCAGATTTAAGTTTTTCAAGTGAATCTGCTATCCCATTTTTTTTTAGAATGTCTTTTGCAGAAAAGTTTTCTTTATCGCCTACATCTAGTATTCTGTTATGTAGTTGATATAACTCAACATAATCTCGTTTCAATCTATTCAATGACATGTCAATTTTTCTGTCTAATTGAGAAATAATACTTTCACTATTTGTTGGATCAAGTCTGCCTTTAGTTGAAATATAAAATTTTTCTCTATCAAAAAAGGGTAAAAGCTTACCTATATTTTCTTCTGATTTGCCTTCACTATATGACTCAGCTGTATCAATCCAATTAATGCCTTNTTTACTTGCCAAACTTAGAGCTTTATGCATGACCTCTATTTTTGAATCAATTAGGATTCCACCTACCCAACCTCCACCAAATGTAAGCTGAGAAATTTTATATTCAGTTCTTCCAAATCTATTTTTTTTCATGTATTTATTACTCTCTAATACACTTTAAATTAAAAACAATCTTGTGCCAAGTAATCAAAAAAACTCTTATTTATATTTCATATTGGGTTGTATCTGTTCTTCTCTATCAGCAATGCTGGGAGGATCAACTTTTGTATTCACGAGAGCACTTGTAAGCTCGCTTGACCCGTTAATAATAAGTTTTGTTAGATACGGATTAACAGCATTATTATTTTTAATGTTTTTTTGTGTTAATTTTACAAACGTAAAATTTCANAAAAATGATGTCTTTTACATGGTAATAATTGGAATATTTATGTTTACAATTTTTCCTATCTTCATGGCTCTCGGATTAGAAATAACAACATCATCAAGAGCTGGACTTTTGTATGCTACAATGCCAATTTTTACTATAATTATTGCATGTATTTTTAAAATAGAAACTTTTTCATTATCAAAATTAATATCTGTATTTATTGCCTTTTCAGGTGTGTATTTTTGTTTAAGTGAATTTGTAGATCCTACAGCACCAAATCCTGTAAAAGGTGATGTTTTAATGACGATTGGAGTAATTTCAGCTTCAATTTTTACAGTTTTTTCAGGAAAATTTTTAAAAAAGTACGGAAATATTAATGTTTTAATTTTAACCATCTTTTCAGGTTCCATATCAACAATGTTAGTTTCATTATTTCTAGGTAAGAAANTTTCAAATATCTTGGTTTTAAGTGAAATGAATTATTTTTACTTTTTTATGTTAATTGTTCCAGGAGGTATTTTAATGATGTTTTTATGGGGTAAAGCATTACAAATTATTTCACCAACCCAAGCTTCTATAACTCTTGGTTTTAATCCTATTACAGCAACTATACTAGGTCATTATATATTAAATGAAATAATTAGCGCCAGAATATTCGTTGCGATTGGACTAATCATTATTGCAATAATATTTTCTAATTGGAAGTAAACATAAAATTATTTTAATTTAGATTTTAGAATTTGGTTAACTAGTCCAGGATTTGCTTTACCTTGTGAAATTTTCATTACTTGTCCCACAAAGAAGCCAAATAGCTTTTCTTTTCCACTTAAATACTCTTCTACTTTATCTTTATTGTTATTAATTACTTCGTCTACAAAGACTTCAATAGCGTTATCATCAGTAACTTGTTCTAACCCTTGTTCCTTGACTATAGCTTTAGGTGACTTCGATGTATCAAACATTATTCCAAACACATCTTTAGCTATTTTTCCAGATATAGTTTTATCTTCAATTAATTCCACAAGTTGATTTAAATGTTCAGGTGATATCGGATTAGCACTAAATTCGAAATTGTTTTTTTTAAGCAAACCAAACAATTCTGAAGTCATCCAATTTACTACTAATTTTCCATCCCTATTTTTAACTGCATTTTCATAATATTTTACATATTCTTTTTCTTCTACGATTACATTTGCATCGTATTTTGTTATGCCATATTCAGTAATTAATCTTTCAACTAATTGATCCGGTAGTTCAGGCAAATCATTTTGAATTTTGTTTATAAGATCATCTTTTAATTCTAACGGCAAAAGATCTGGGTCAGGAAAATATCTGTAGTCGTGCGCATCTTCTTTACTTCTCATAGATCTAGTTTCACCAGTTGAAGTATCAAACAATCTTGTTTCTTGATCTATAGTTCCTCCATTTTCTAAAATTTCAACTTGACGTTCTGCTTCATATTGTATGGCTTGAGAAATAAATTTGATAGAATTTAAATTTTTGATTTCACACCTTGTCCCTAACTCAGCATTTGGTTTTCTGACGGATACATTACAGTCAGCTCTTAAAGACCCCTCTTCCATATTTCCATCACATGTTTCAATATATCTTAAAACAGTTCTTATTTTTTTTACATACGCCGCAGCTTCTTCAGGAGATCTCAAGTCTGGTTTAGAAACTATTTCCATCAAAGCGACCCCTGTTCTATTTAAATCAATAAATGATTTGCTAGGATGTTGATCATGTAATGATTTACCAGCATCTTGTTCTAAATGAATTCTTTCAATTCCTATGATTTTGTCTTCACCATTAGAATTATTAATTTTTAAACTACCCTCTCCTACAATTGGATCTTTATATTGACTAATTTGATAGCCTTGAGGCAAGTCTGCATAAAAGTAATTTTTTCTATCAAAAACAGAAAACTTATTAATTTTAGCATTCAATGCAATTCCTGATTTTATCGCCTTTTCAATACAAACTTTGTTAATTACAGGTAACATCCCTGGCATAGCTGCATCTATAAGTGAAACATTTTGATTTGGGTCTTTACCAAATTCAGTCGACGCTCCAGAAAAAAGTTTTGAATTACTTAAAACTTGAGCATGTATTTCTAAACCAATTACCATTTCCCAGTCACCAGTTTTTCCAATTATATATGGAGTTTTTTCAATAGACTTTGTCATGATGCAGCCCCATTAGGAACAAAATTAAAATTAGCGCTGGTTTCTATTACTTTTGCAACATTTAATAGACCCTGTTCATCAAAATCTCTACCTAAGATTTGAATTCCAACAGGTAACTTATTATTATCAAGTTTAATTGGAATCGAAATTCCAGGAATTCCTGCTAGAGAAGCAGGAACTGTAAAAACATCGTTCAGGTACATAGTAAGCAAATCTTGAGTACTTCCAAGTTTAAATGCCGTAGTTGGAGTTGTAGGCGTAACTAGGTAGTCAACTTCTTTAAAAATTTCATTAAATTCGTTTTTAATTAATCTTCTTACTTTTTGAGCTTTTAAATAATATGCATCATAATACCCTGAAGACAAAACATAAGTACCAATCATAATTCTTCTTTTAACTTCATCACCAAAGCCTAAATGTCTGGTGTTTTCATACATTTCGTCTAGACTTNCACCATCTACTCTAGCTCCATATCTTACACCATCATACCTAGCTAAATTACTAGAGGCTTCTGCAGGAGCAACTATGTAGTAAACAGGTAAAGAGTATTTAGTTAAAGGAAGTTTCACTGACTTAATTTCTGCACCACTATCCTTTAAAAAATTTATTGTCATTTCTTTTGCATCTAANATATCAGNTGAAATCCCCTTGCTGTTATATTCTTCAGGAATACCAATCCTTAATCCTTTTACACTTTTGCCAAGTTCATCATAAAAATTTGGAACATTATTTTTTGATGAAGTTGAATCTTTTGGATCATGACCACACATAGCTTGAAGCATTAAAGCTGAATCAGATACATTTCTAGTAATAGGNCCTGCTTGATCTAAGGATGAGGCAAAGGCTATAATTCCCCACCTTGAACATCTTCCATAAGTTGGTTTTAAGCCAACCACACCACAAAANGCAGCTGGTTGTCTAATAGAACCACCTGTATCCGTNCCAATGGTTGCCAAAGCTGCTTTGGCAGCAACGGCTGCAGCCGAGCCTCCAGATGATCCTCCAGGAGTTCTTTTTTCTTCAACGTTCCATGGGTTTACCACTTCACCATAAGCTGCAGTTTCATTACTAGANCCCATTGCAAACTCATCNCATGATAATTTACCTAAATTGATAGCCCCATGGTTCCACAAATTACCTGTCACGGTGCTTTCATACGTAGGCGTAAAATTTTTAAGAATTTTAGAAGAAGCTGTAGTTTGAATNCCTTTTGTACAAAACATATCCTTTACCCCAATAGGAATNCCTTCNAGTAACCTTTGAGTACCATTAGAATAATTTTGATCAGAAAATTTTGCATNTTCTATAGCTTTNTCAAAACATGTAGTTAGGTACATGTTTAAATTTTTAGTCTTTTCAATAGCATCAATGTAAGTTTCAACAAACTCTTTNGTTGAAAATTCTTTTTTAACAAGAGAGCTNAGAGCTTCGATAATGCTAAGTCTTAATAAATTTTCTTTCATCTATTCAATAACTTTCGGAACAACAAAATATCCACTTTTCATTTCAGGTGCATTTTCTAAAACATCTTCATTGATACCCCCATCATTTACCTTATCATCTCTAATAGGCAAATCATGACCTGTAACTGAACTTAATGGTTTGACGCTATTTGTATCAACTTCATTAAGTTGTTCAATGAATCCAATAATTTGATTTAAGTCTTGCATTAATTTGTTTGATTTTTTTTCAGTGATTGGAAGTCTCGATAACTTTCCAAGCTTTTTTAAAGTTTCCAAATCAATTTTACTATTATTTCTCATAATTTTAATGATTTTAAATTTTTTATTTTTTGATAACATCTGTTATGCCTATCTGCAAGCATGAAGATTTTTTATTGAGTACAAAAAATTACAGAAATTTGTTAGGTATTGATCATGGTTCAAAATATATAGGTATAGCAATATCTCATAAAGAACTTTTTGTAGCTACGCCATTAAAAACAATAGTAAGAAAAAAACAACAATATGATTTTGATGAATTAATTAAAATAATCAAAGAAAATGATGTTGGAGGGATAGTTGTTGGTTTGCCGTTAAACATGAACGGAACTAGAGGACCTAGATGTCAGTCTGTTGAAACATTTTTCAGAAATTTTTTA
>NZIY01000050.1 GCA_002691795.1 SAR116 cluster bacterium | reverse complement strand
TTGCATAGCCTCTCCTCTTATTCTCAAAAGTTTAGCTGTATCTGATAAAGAAATTACATTAGCTGCACATAATGCAGTTAATTCACCTAAGGAGTGTCCACATAGAAAATTAAATTTTTTATTTATTTTAAATCCCATCTTCTCCTCAAAAACTTTCAAAATAGCTATACTTACTGCCATCAATGCAGGTTGTGTATTAAATGTAAGAGATAATTGCTTAATATCACCAGTAAAAATTAAATCACTTAATTTAAAGTCAAGACTATCATCAACTTCTTTAAATATATCTCTAGCTACTGAAAAATTGTCATTAAAATCTTTTCCCATTCCAATTTTTTGAGAACCCTGACCTGGAAACATTAGAATATTCATAATCACCTCTTAATATTAATAATAAAATAAATAAAAATTATATTATTGCAAAATTTTTATAAATAACTATATTGCAATTAACTCCTTGCTGTTATCAACAATAATGGCTTTACTAACGGGTATATTCATAGGGAGACATTATGCCTTTATACGAAAGTGTGATAATCTGTAGACAGGATATTACAAAAAATCAATTAGACAACATAATTTCTGAATTTAAAAATTTAATTGAAAATGAAAACGGTAAAATACTAACTGAAGAATATTGGGGCTTAAAAAACTTAGCCTACGAAATTAGTAAAAATAAAAAAGCACATTATTCATTTATTGTATTAGAAACACTACCTGAAAAAATTGATGAATATGAAAGAAAATTGCGTCTTCATGAAGATATAATCCGATTTATGACAGTTAGAATTAAAAGTTTTGATGGCAAACAGTCAATAATGATAGATTCTAATAATAATGAAGTTAATTAAATTATTTTAAGGTAATAAAATGACACAATTAAAAATTACTAAAGAGGCTGTAAGAAAGCCATTTCAAAAAAAACGAAAATCTTGTCCTTTTTCTGGCTCAAAAAATAAAATTGATTACAAAGATATTAAAATTCTATCAAGATTTATATCTGAAAGAGGTAAAATAATTCCATCTAGAATATCTGCTGTTTCAGCAAAAAAACAAAGAGAATTATCTAAAGCTATAAAAAGAGCTAGATATATTGGCTTAATGCCATACGTGGTTAAATAAGTAAAGGTAACTTCATGAATATTATTTTATTAGAAAAAATAAAAAAACTAGGGGATATTGGTGATGAGGTAAATGTTAAGTCTGGCTACGCTAGGAATTTTTTAGTGCCAAATAAAAAAGCTTTATATGCAACACCAGAAAACAGAAAATACTTTGATGAAAAAAAATCAGATATAAAATCTCAAAATGATAAATTAGTCATAAACGCAAATAAAGTATCAAAAGAGTTATCAGGTCAAGAAGTTATTCTAATTAGAGCAGCAAGTGACTCTGGTCAATTATTTGGTTCCGTGAGCACTAAAGATATTGTTAAAAATTTAGAAGAAAAAAAAATTAGCATATTNAAAAAAATCAAATAGACTTAAATAAATCTATTAAAAATTTAACTTTTGAAAAAGTTTCAATAAATTTGCATCCAGAAGTATCTTGTGAAATTACCTTAAATGTTGCGAGATCTATGGAAGAAGCTATTAAACAAAAAGAAATTGGTCGAGCAATTACNAGTAATGTTGAAGTTGATGATAATAANCAAAATACCGATACTAAAANAAATACCACAGATCAAGAAAAAGATGTTCCTTTAAAAGCTTCTTCTGAAGANGATAAGAAAACTTCTGATGACTCTAAAGTTTCTTCAAAAANTACCACAGATCAAGAAAAAGATGTTCCTTTAAAAGNCTCTTCTGAAGAGGATAAGAAAACTTCTCAAGACNTTGATGATACTTANAATAATAAATCTCAGGTAACTGATAACGATAATTCTTAATTATATTTATTTTAATAACGTTTCATCTTTTGATTATTAATAATTATGTTAAGATCTGGTTATGAGTATCGATGAAAATTCTAGTAACCTAATTAATTTGTCTGACAACATTAATAACCAAATTAATTCTGAAAACAATGTGTCCCTACCTTACAATTTAGAAGCAGAACAAAGCTTACTAGGAGCTATTCTTTTCGATAATACTTCATTAGAAAAAACAATGGACTTAATCAAAGATTATCATCTTTATGAACCTTTACATCAGGAAATATATCAGGCTTGTTTGGTCTTATTNGATAATAATAAACTTGCAGATCCTACTACACTTAAAGGTTACCTCAAAGATCAAAATCCAAAAAGAAAAATAGATGTGTCAGATTATTTAAATAAATTACAAGGTGGNGTGCTATCAATTTCAAATGTCATGTCGTANGCAAATGAAATTAAAAACTGTTATCTTAGAAGATCGTTAATCAGGATTTCTGATGATCTTAAAGAACAGTCTTTAAATATAAAAATTGATACTTTACCAGAAACTTTAATTGAAAAAGCTGAAGAGAGTTTATTTAATTTAGCTGAAAAAGATAAAGTTGACAATGGTCCTCAAAAGTTTCAAGTCACATTAAAGTCTGCAACCGAACTAATTAATCAAGCTTATAAAAAAGGAACAGAATTACCTGGCGTAGATACAGGTTTTAAAAGATTAAATAGTTTTCTAGGNGGTTTAAACAAATCAGACTTAATAGTTTTAGCTGGAAGACCTTCTATGGGNAAGACTGCGCTTGCAACTAATATTGCTTTTAAAGCATCTAAATCAAATCATGAAAATAAAGATCCTGTTTTATTTTTTTCACTCGAGATGTCATCAGAACAACTTGCTCAAAGAATCTTAGCTGAACAATCTGGAATTGACTCTCACAGAATCCGAAGAGGCGACATAAATGAAAATGAATTTTCAAATATTGTTAAAACCCAAAACCTTATTCAAGAAACACCATTTTATATAGATGATACACCAGCATTATCTGTTAGCCAAATTGCGTCTAGAGCAAGAAGATTAAAAAGAACTGAAGGATTAAAACTTATAGTAATAGACTATATTCAACTTATTCAATCCAAAAATGTTCGTGGTCCTGAATACAGAGTTCAAGAGGTTTCGGCAATAACCAGACAGTTAAAAAGTATNGCAAAAGAATTAAATATCCCAATTGTTGCACTTTCCCAACTAAGTAGAGCAGTAGAGCAAAGAGATGATAAAAGACCTATTTTNGCAGATCTCAGAGAATCTGGTTCTATAGAACAAGATGCAGATGTNGTGATGTTTGTATATAGAGAAGAATATTACTTAGAAAAAGCACAACCTATTCAAAGAGAAAATGAAAATAGAGAAACATTTTCTGANAGATTTAAGCGTTGGGAAGAGAGATGTGAAGAAGNGCATGGTAAAGCAGAAATTATAGTATCAAAACAGAGGCATGGGCCTACAGGTAATATTCANATTCAATTTCAAGCCCAATTTACAAGATTTTTAGATTTAATTCAAAATAATGAAAACACCTCTAGATAAAAAAAAATGCAAAGTATTTTAGAAATTTCTCTAAAAAAAGTTCGAAATAACTGGNAAATTCTAAATAAATATTCAAATCATAAATCTTCGGCAGTTGTAAAAGCGAATGCTTATGGATTTGGGCTAGTTGAAATTGCTAAAGAGTTAAATAAATCAGGGTGCAATTTTTTTTATGTAGCTCAATTTGAAGAAGGNGTTGAATTAAGAGCTCAATTAAAATCTAATAATATCAAAATAGCTGTTTTTGAAGGAATATTAAATAAACTTGAAGAATATGAAAAATATAAATTAACACCTATTATAAATAATCTCGATCAATTAGATAAATTTATACAATACAATGAAAATTTTAAGAAAATTCAAGGTATTTTAAATATTGATACTGGAATGAATAGATTAGGATTAGAAGANAAAGATATTACCTATATTTTAAATAATATAGAAAAATATAAAAATATAAATTNTGAATTTATAATGTCACATTTCTCTAATTCAAACTTAAAAAATGATGCTACTAATGAAAAACAATTTAAAACAATATTAAATTTTGTATCATATTTTAAAAATAAAAAAATTAGTCTTTCTAATACCGGNGGAATTTTATTAGATAAAAAATTCATTCTTGATCAAGCCAGGCCAGGTATAGGAATTTATGGTTATGACGCTAATGGCAAAAATATAAAATTAGATAATAAAAAGTTAAAATTCCCTGCAGTTTTAAAAACTCCTATTATTCAAATAAGAGATGTAAAAAAGGGAGAAAAAATTTCATATGGAGGAACAGAAAAGGTTAGTCGANATAGTAAATTAGCGACAATTGGGATAGGTTATGCAGATGGTATATTGAGATTATTGAAAAATAAAATGAAACTATCAATAAATGGGAAAAGTTGTAATATANTTGGGTTAATAACTATGGATTCAATGATAGTAGATATAACTGATATAGAAATTAAAAATTTAAAAATTGGCTCNTACTTTGAATTAATAAATGAAGAANTTTTAAATAATTTAGATATNGATAATTCAAAAATTAANATATATGAATTATTCACTCTGATNTCAGATCGTGTTATCAGAAAATATAAAAATTAAAATNAGAAAATGTTGAAAAAACTTTANACAAAATTATTAAAATTCATTAGTTCAATAGGTAGATTAATGCTTACATTCTTTGAGAATTTTGGNAAATTAAGTTTATTTTTTTTCTTGTGTTTTTTTTGGTTGTTTAAAAAACCATTTTACTTAAAACAGTTTTTTTCGCATATCGTTGATATTGGTTTCTATTCTTTACCGGTTGTTGGACTTACTACTTTTTTTTCTGGGATGGTACTTGCCTTACAAACTTATTCTGGTTTTGATAATTTCAATGATGAAACTACCATCTCTAAAATTGTTCTAACATCTATTCTTAGAGAATTAGGACCAGTTTTGGCAGGACTAATGGTATGCGGAAGAGTTGGGGCAAAAATGGCCGCTGAAATTGCAACCATGAGGGTTTCAAATCAGATTGATGCTCTTGAAACTTTGTCAACAAGGCCAACACAATATTTAATTTCAACAAGATTATTAGCATCAATAATTGCAGTTCCATTTCTCGTGTTTATAGGAAATATAATAGGTGTATTCGGCGGTTTTGTCGTGTCAACTTTCAAACTAGATTTAAACCCTATATTATACGTGGCGTCAACAATTGAGAATTTTAATATAATAGATTTAATACAAGGATTAATAAAGGCTCTAGTTTTTGGAATAATAATTTCTATTATAAGTTGTTATTTTGGTTTCAACGCCACTGGGGGAGCTGAGGGTGTAGGAAGAGCAACTACAGTTTCTGTTGTTACAGCATCTACTTTAATTTTAACCAGTACTTATTTTATAACAGCATTATTTATTTGAAGATTATGACTATAAAAGATATTATTAATGTAAAAAATTTATCTGTTTCATTTAATGATAATACGGTTTTAAAAAATATAAATCTTAATCTTTCAAGCAAAGAATCTCTGGTAATAATTGGAAAATCTGGTTCTGGAAAATCAGTCNTACTAAGATGTCTTATGGGGTTATTAACNCCAAATTTTGGATCNATTTATATTAATGGCACAGATATTGTTAAAGCAGATAGAATTAATAAAGAAAATGCACTTAGTGATATAGGTGTAACATTTCAAAATGGAGCTCTTTTTGATTCTTTAAAAGTTTGGGAAAATATTACTTTCAAAGAAACTAAATTTTATGGTTTTGATATTAACAAAGCAAAAGAAAAAGCACTTTCAATAATTACAAATCTTGGCTTGGATAAACAAATACTTGATTTGTATCCAGCAGAGTTGTCTGGTGGAATGCAAAAAAGAGTTGCTATTGCAAGAGCAATATGCGATCAACCCAAAGTTTTGTTTTTTGATGAGCCAACTTCTGGTTTAGATCCAATCACAGGAAAAATCATAAACGATCTTATTTTTAAAACTGTAAAAAAACTTGGNGTAAGTGCCATTACAATTACNCATGACATCATATCAATAAAAAATTTAGCAAGTAGAGTTATTTTGATTGATAACAAAAAGATCGCCTGGACTGGTAAACCAAGTGAAATGGAATTATCACAACATGAAACTGTCAAAAAATTTTTAAATAATTAAAAAAATATAATGGAAATATTTGAATATAATTATGTCGACTTAATTGTTTTGATATTACTTGTAATAACCTCACTTATAGGGGCGAGTAACGGTTTCATAAAAGAGTTTTTAAATTTCTGTGTCTGGACTTTGTCAATAATTTTTGCACTTTTTTTATCAAATTCTTTTATTAATTTTTATTTATTAGAACTAAATATTATTATTTCAATAATGTTATTTTTTGTTTTGTTTACTTTATGCTTCATTACTTTTCAAATATTCAATATTTATTTTTTTTCAGATTTAAATATTATAAATAATGGATTTTTAAATAAATTTTTAGGTTTTATCTTTGGTTTAATGAAAGGATCATTATTAATTTTTTTAATTATTTCAGGCATGATTTACTTATTTTATACAACTAAAGATTTTCCTATTTTTTTTGAAAAATCTATCTTTTTTGAAACNATTAAAATTTACTCAATTAAAGTTATAGAAAAAATAGTTAATTTTATTTAAAGTAAATTTTTTAAGGAATTTATGACTAAACTGAAAGAAGAATGCGGAGTTTTTGGGATTTTTAATGCAGATGAAGCATCTGTTTTGACTACACTTGGCCTTCATTCACTTCAACATAGAGGTCAAGAAGGTGCTGGGATTGTTTCTTATGATGGAAAGNACTTTCATAATGTTAGAAAACAAGGATTAGTTGGCGATAATTTTAGTAACATTGATATTTTATCAAATTTACCCGGGAGAAACGCTCTAGGTCATGTCAGATATTCAACCACAGGNGAATCAAAANCTGAAAATTTACAACCTCTATTTGCAAATCTATCTCTTGGAGGATTTGCTTGTGCACACAATGGAAATTTAACGAATACTCATTCTCTAAAAAAAGAACTGGTATCTAAAGGTGCCATTTTTCAAACTACATCAGATACTGAATTAATNTTACAACTTGTTGCTAGGTCAAGACAAAAAAAATTAATGAATAAATTAATTGATGCCCTTAAAAAAATAGAAGGAGCTTACTCATTAGTAATTTTGACTAACAAAAAACTTATTGGTGCCAAGGACCCTTTTGGAATACGTCCATTAGTTTTAGGATCTTTAAATAAATCTTATGTGTTAGCATCTGAAACATGTGCCTTAGATATTATAGGTGCAAAATATNTTAGAGATATAGAAAATGGAGAAATAATTTGCATTGAACAAAATGAAATTCAATCATTTAAACCTTTTAAAAAATATAATAAAAGACCATGTATTTTTGAAAGGATTTATTTTGCTAGTCCAGATAGCATGATAGATGGGAAAACNGTATACACCTATAGAAAAAATTTAGGTGAACAATTAGCTATTGAAAATAAAATTAAGGCTGATGTTGTAGTTCCTATACCAGATTCAGGAGTTTCAGCAGCTATTGGTTTTTCCCAAAAATCCAAAATTCCCTTTGAACTTGGTATAATTCGAAGTCATTATGTAGGAAGAACTTTTATTGAGCCAACACAACATATAAGACAACTTGGTGTTAAGCTAAAGCATAGTGTTAACAAATCATGCATCAAAAATAAAAAAGTAATTTTGATTGATGATTCTATAGTNAGAGGTACAACTGCTAGCAAAATTGTTAATATGGTTTTTGAAGCTGGTGCAAAGGAAGTTCATTTAGGTATAACGTGTCCGCCAATNAAATATCCTGATTTTTATGGTATAGATACTCCAAAACATAAAGAATTAATGGCATCAAATTATANTTTAAAAGAAATGACAAAAATTGTAGGTGCAAATTCATTATTTTTTCTTTCATTNGATGGAACTTATAAAGCAATGGGACATACAAAAAGAAATAATAAAAATCCACAATTTTCTGATCATTGTTTCACAGGTGATTACCCTATCAACATTGAAGAAATACAAAACTTTAAAAATGAATTATTTNAGTAAAAAGAATGCTCTTATAACTGGTGCTTCATCGGGTTTAGGTAAAGAGTTATCAATACAACTTGCTGNCCAAGGACTCCATGTTTTAATACAAGGAAAAAATCAAACCAAACTAGATAATTTGTANGATAAAATAAAATCTTTAAAAGGGAGTGCAACTATTATTCATTTAGATTTAAAAGATCATTTAGGTATAGATAGATTAGGATATGAAATTTATAAAAATTTTAAAAAATTAGATCTTTTAATNATGAATGCAGCAATTCTTGGTACTTTAACGCCAATATCTCACCAAAACCCATCTGAGTTTGAAGAAGTTTTAAATACTAATCTNATTTCAAATTTTAGACTTTTAAGGTCATTAGATTTACCTTTAAAAAANAGTGATGGTTCAAAATTGTGTGTTATCTCTTCAAAATTAACAAAACAACCAAAACCCTTTTGGGGTGCTTATTCNATATCAAAATCTGCATTAGAACAAATGATCAAAAATTGGTCTTTAGAAAATAAGAAAGAAAATTCACAAGTTTATATAATTCGTCCAAACCCGATTGATACCAAACTCAGAAAAGCTGCAATGCCAGGTGAAAATAAACAATCTATTCAAACACCAGCCAAAGCAGCAAAAAAATTATGTGAAATTTTAAATAAAAANCAAAAATATAAAATTTCTACTTACGAGTTATAAAAGGGTTTCCAGTTTTTTTTAAATTAATTTTTACAGGAACTCCNGAAAAATTAAATGCTTCTTTCAAACTATTTTGAATATATTTAACATATGAGGATGATATTTCATCGGGATGAGAACAAAATATTATGAAATGGGGTGGAGAAACATTTACTTGAGAAATATATTTCAAAGCATTTTTTTTGCCTTTAATTAATGGGGGTGGATGTTTTTCTAATACAAATTTAAACCATTGATTTAAATCAGAAGTAGATATTCTATTTTGTGATGTTTTAAAAACATGCTTTATTTCAATTAATAATTTATCTATTCCATAAAAGTTTATACTTGAGGTTGGTAAAATTTTAATATCTTTTAACTGTGACAACGAAATTTTTATTTTATTATGTAAATCATTTTTTAATTTNATTTTATCTGTAATTAAATCCCATTTATTTAAACTTATAACAACAGACTTNCCATAATCAATAGCCCTTTTAGCTAAAATTAAGTCTTGTTTATTTAAGTTTTGTACTGAATCTAAAACTAAGATCACTACATCAGAACTTCTAATTGCTTGCATGCTTTTCAGAGTACTTTGTTTTTCAATAAAATCCCTTACTCTGGCTTTTTTTCGCATTCCAGCTGTATCTACNAATACAAAGTCTGTTCCTTTGTAAGAGAATATAATTTCTATAGCATCTTTTGTTATTCCAGCTTTTTTNCCAGTTACTAATCTTTCATTTCCAATTATTGCGTTAATAAGAGAAGATTTACCAGAATTTGGTTTNCCTATAAATGAAATTTTAATTTTATTTTTTTTTATGTTGTGTAATTCATGCTCTTGAGTATTATTTTTAAAATATTTTTTATTTATTAAAGCATTATAAATTTCATTAAATCCTTTTTTATGTTCTGATGAAATATGAATTACTTCTTTAAAACCAATTTTATTAAGATCTTGATTCGAAAAATNACTATTTTTAACATCTGATTTGTTTACAAGATGAATTACATCTTTATTTGTTTTTCTTAAAATAGAGCTTAATTCAAAGTCAAGCGGCAATATACCAGAGGCATAATCTGTGACAAAAAAAACTAAATCTGCATCCTCTACAGCTTTTAGAGTTTGTATAGTAAAATCTTCTTTTTTATTAAACATATCATCTAAAACACCCGCCGTGTCAATTAGATTNAAAAAAATGTCATGNAACTTTACAAGCTCATAATGTCTATCAATAGTAACACCACTTATATTTGAAACAATGGCCTTTTTCTTACCCAAGAGCGCATTAAACAAAGTAGATTTCCCAACATTAGGTCTTCCAAAGATAGCTATATTAAACATAGTAAAACCTAGTATTATTTATAAATTTTTAAATAACCATCATANGTTAAAATGATNAGCTTATTTTCAAAGAATACAGGATCNNTTCCTAACGAATCAAATTTTAGAATTTTATCAATTTTTCCATCATTTGGATTAATTATATGCAAAGTACCTTTGTTAGAAAATAATAATAGCTTATTCTNNAATAAAAAAGGNCCNGTNAAACTAACTTTTTTATTATCTTTAAAGTANAAACCTTCTTCAATATTTGTTGCAAATTGTTTTTCCCATATTATGTGACCATTTGCANTATCTANAGCATACAACATCCCTTCATTATCGATAATAAATAATGAGTTACCAGANACAATCGGAGTNTTTATTCCTCCTATTTGGNCTGCCCAGACAGGTTTTAAATCATTTAAATCATAAGCAGCTAAAGTTCCAGAGTGNGAAAGAATATAAAGTTTATTTTCATGAATANTGGGATTNGCTACTATATCGTTGTCTAATANAATTGAAGTTTTATTTCTATTAGATTCCAGATAATCAGAATAAATAAGTTTACCATCATCTAAACTCAATATGTGAAACAATCCATTATAAGCAGGATTAATAACTTTATTATCAAATACNATAGGNCTTATACTAGTAAAAATGGATTTGTCACTTTGACCTAATTTTTTTTTCCAAATTAATTTTTTATCTCTAAAAGCNAGAAGGTTNTTATCATAATCATTAACCAATAGGNATTTGTCATTTAATGTAATATTTCCTTTNAAAGGAAATGTATTCTCATATTTCCAAATAATCTTACCATTTTTTTTATCTACTGAAATTATCACATTACTTCCATTATGAAGATATAAGTCATTTTTATTAACTTGAACTACAATAGAACCTGGATTTGGAAAAGAGGGTTCATCTTGGAAAACTACATTTTCCCAATTTAATTTAAAGTCTGATTTATTTATTGAGAAAATTTTACCTTCTGTATTAAAAATATATATGTTTTTTTCATCTACTACAGGGCTAGCAAGATTTGGGAAATAATCTGATCTTTCTTGATTAGTATCTTTTGAAAATGTTTTTTTTAATGGAAACTTAAAACTAAAATTTGAAATTGAATGGTTTCTATCCCCCCCTTTTTGAGCCCAATATCGGTTTGTTAAAACTTTATTAAGTAATACATCAGGGTTTTTACTAATACTTAATTTATTTTTTTTGTATATATCAACTTTATTTCCTGTAAATGGTCTTGTCTCATGATCTGAACAAGATGACATAACAAAAAAGAGTAATAAAAAAAAATATTTCGAGATATTATAGCCTTTAGTTAAAGTAAATTTCATTAATTGCATTTAACCTGTTTTTTTGAGTATTTAATATATTTTTTTGTTTTAAAAGTTTATCTAATTTATCCTTTGCTTTATTACTTTCTTTTTCTTCAAGTAGATACAATATCTCTAATTCAGAAGCAATTGGTTGGAATTCATTTGGACTGCTTATAAATGGTTTTAATAATTCAATTTTTTGTTTACCATTTAAATTTGACGTATTAGAAACCTTCAAGATTAAAGCAAAATCTTTATAGACAGAATTAATATTATTTAGCTTTATAATTTTATCATAATAACTTTCCATTGATAAAGTATCTTTGTTTTTNAAGCTTATATCGGCGAGTTTAAAATAGGAGAGTAAAACGTAACCATCATGAGATTCTGAGATAATTTTTTTAAAAGTATTCTCAGCTTCTTTGTATTTTTTATCTCTTATCTCTTGTAATCCTTGTAAATATAAATTTGAGATTTTGATTTGCTTTTGTAAATTGTAATACTCTACATATTTAAAAGTCAGTAGAGATATAATCAAAATAGTAAAAAATGNAATTATTACTTTTTTATATTTTTGCCAAATTTGTTTGTATTGATCTTTTCTAAGATCCTCTGAAACTTCATCAAAAATATCAGCCATTTTATATCCCAGCAAAAATAAGTGTTAAATACTTGATAAATTCATCATAGATTCTTAAGATACTTATATGTGGAAGTATTAAATTATGCAACTAATTAAATCAAAAGCCATTAATTATAATGATAAAGACAAAGTATTTTTTTCAAAAAAAGAATTACAAATAATTCTACAATTATACAGTAAACAAGTTTCTTGTGGAACATGTAGAGATTATTCAATAGATAACATTAAAAAAAAAGCTGTGTTTTCTTTTTTTAAAAGTACTTTTGATAAACCATTATTTCAAATAGAAAAAAAAAAAGATGCAAAGAATATTCTTTCATTTCAATTCAATCTAACTTACAAACAGAAAATTATAGAAACTAATGTATCAATCACAAAAATTTTAAGAAGATTAGACAAAAGGTTTGAATTTTTTAACAAAAATAAAAAAGGATAAAAATGGATAGAATTACTTTAAAAAAAATTGAAGTTTTTTTTAGGAATAAGTTTAAAAATAAAAACATTAAATTAGAAGGAAGAGCAAATAAAGACGATTCAGCTGAAGTCTTGATTAATGATGAGTTTATAGGCGTAATTTTTGAGGATAATGAGGATGGTGAAACTTGTTATCAATTCAATATGACTATTTTAAAGGAAGACTTTGAAGAATAATATTACCTACTAATAATAGTAAAAAAATCTTTACTTATATCCTTTAAGATACTTATATCAATATCGTACTTGTAGAAAAAATAAGAAATACCTGCTACAAAAAGTAAGAAAATAAAAAACTTTAATCCTGTTTTATTTTGTTCAGGTGCTTTTTTATGATCACTTTGTTGCATTAGTTGAAGCTTTAATGTTGTTTCTAGTTTTTCAACCCTCTGAGTTAATTCTAAAATAACTTCAACTGATTCATTAAATTTACTTGCAAGTAAATTAAAAGCCTTTTCATTAGCTTGGGCTACTTCATTTAAATTTTTCTTATAATCAAAATTATCTGGACTAATTTTATTTTCAGAANAGGTATTAGTTTTGTTAGTTAGAGTAGTTTCATTTTTATCTTTATTCTCATCACTATCAACAACCTGTTCAGTTTTTTTGATAGAATGAGTTTGATTAGGTTTTTCATTATCATTTTTTTCATCTGATATTTGTTCTACCTCACCAAAATTTTTTTGTCTCATTAATAAAATTTTGCTTTTTAAATCTTGATCATCATTCATAACTTTTGCCTTAATATAATTTACGACAAATTTAAAAAATTATTTTNTTATTCTTAAATTTATGTCCTTCTTTTACTAACAAATATTTTTTTCTTTCAATTCCACCTTTAGCACTATAACCACCTAAAGTTCCATCTTTTCTAATTACCCTATGACATGGAATTTTAGGAACATAGGGATTTTTTCCACAAGCACTCGCAACAGCTCTAATACTTAATGGGCAATTAATTTTTAAAGCTAACTGTTCGTAAGTCAATACTTTCCCTTTCGGTATTTTAGCAATTTCATTCCAAACTAATCTTTGGAATTCAGTACCAATANTAAAATGATACTTGTTAACGTCTGTTTCAATTAGCGTGCCAAAATTTGAATTATTTTTCATAAACTAAAAAAGGTTGAAATTGAAATTTTTTGATATTCTGTGAACTAATAATATTGAAATAAAAGTTACAGCCAAACAAATGGAAATTGTCACCCAAAAACCAAATTTATTAAGACAAAATGGAAAAATTAAAAACATTGGAATTGTTGGTATCAAATAAATTAAAGTATAAACCATATGATTTGAAATTTTATTATAAGATACATTTTCGTAATTCATCCAAAATAATATCAAGAATGTAGTTAAGGGCAATGCGGCAATCAATCCACCNGCCCTATCATTAACTTTAGCAATTTCAGTTACTAAAACTAATATACCAGCAGTAATTAAAATTTTTAAAAAAATAAATAACATAAAATCATTAAAAATTAATCCAGTTAATATCTATTTTATATTCATATAAAAATTTAACAAGANCATTAAATTTCATTTTTACCGTTCTATCATTTACAAAAGGATGTAAATATATGTTTTTTGTTTTTTTAAAGCTTGTATCAAAAAATAATTTAACTCCATTTTTTTTTCCATTTAACATACAAAATGGTGAGACTGCACCTGGAAAAACTCCTAAATTTTCAAANAGTCTTTGAGGAGAACCAAATGATAAACGAGTTGCAGATATTAAATGATTTAATTGTTTCAGATCTATGATTTTATCTTGATNAAATACAAATAAGTAATTATTTNTTTTCTTATCTCTTAAATAAAGATTTTTTATNTGACAATTTAATNCATTATTTTCATATTGTGATTCATAGAAAATTTTAGATTCCTTTACTGTATACAATGGTTTATGTGAATATAAATCGAATTCAATTTNACAATCATTTAATAATTTTACCAAATCATCTGAAGAGATTGGTAGTTTATNTTGATTATTAAANGTTGCATCTTCCATTAATCATTTCATAACATACATCATTTTTTTGATCAAACTTACCTATTCTAACAACTTAAGAAAAACGCTACTTGAGGCATTTGCTTGAGCTAGCATTGCAGTNGCTACCTGAGTAATGATTTGTGATCGAGTCAATTTAGAACTTTCCATAGCTATATCTACATCAACTATCTTACCTAATCTAGTTTTAGACGTAGTTTCAATGTTTGTAAGATTATTGATTCGATGATCAATAATATTTTCACTTGCCGCAATACTAGAACGTGTATTTGCTATAGTATCAATAGCAGTATCTATTGAAGTAATTGCAGANGATGCATTACTGGTTGATGACATTGAAATTGATGATCCGGATGCAGGCGTACTGGTTGATCCCTGAGCTGTNAATCCAATTTCAGAAACATTGTCTCCTGAAATCTTAATCACATCTCCTTCAGTATGAGTAAGTGAAATTCGACCTTTAAATGTTACTGATGCAGCACGAGATATTGTGTTATCAGTTGCATCAGTATGAGACGCAAACAAATGAGTTGCTGTACCTGAATGATTTANAACTATATCTGCCCCACTTGAGCTAGTAATTTCTAATGCACCAGCTGAATTCGCGGCAGATCTTATATCACCAATAGANGCATTGTTAATTGCTGTTATAACATCTCCGATTCCAGTTACACTCGAAAAGTCGACTGTATTCCCATTTATAGATACTTGTGACGCGCTTGGTACATTTGAGAAGTTTAATTCAACTGTGACTAAATTTGATCCAGACGCTGTCACATTTGTTGAAGATGTAATTGCATTAATTGCTTCTGCTTTTGCAGCTGCAGAAGAACTTGTAGAAGCACCTACGTCAAAATCATTAATTTGAATGTCGTGAGATGCAGTAAGTGCATTTGTTGAAACTAATCCTGATGTTGAAACTGTAGAAGAATCAACCTCATTAAATCCAAAATTAGCCAAATCAGATATATTACCTGTATTTGAGGCGTAACCATTATTTTTAGTCATTGGTTCTATTTTTACAAAGGTTTCATCAATATTAGCTAATTTTAAATACCCTAAGTATGTACCTGCTGTAAAACCCGCGTCAGTTGGAGCATTTCCAGCTATTACGATATCATTTCCTGTTGTATTTGATAAAGTTACAGAACTATCACTGTTTAGTTCTGCTGTAACACCTGAGACAGCCTGATTAATTTCAGTAACAAGGTTCTCCATTGTAGTTTGAACTGAAACGGAATCTCCATTAATGGTGAACGTATTAGACATACTTAATGTAGATTTAGAAGCCGATGTTAATTTGTTAAATGCAGTTGCAACTGCTCCATGAGTATTAGAATTAGCGTTAATTGCTGTTTCTAAACCTGCAGCTGTGTTATTTCCTGATGTTAGATCTGAATTCAAAGTTGAAGCTAGAGCATTGTGTCCATTTATTTTAATCTCATTAACTGCAAGATTTGAACTACTATAATCTACACTCGCAACTCTGCCGCTAGTGAACTCTTTTACGCCTGAAATTGAAGATAAACTCAATGCTGAACTGTCAGAATCTTTAAGACTAATTGAAAGCAGACTATCTTTGTCTTCTCCAATCATAAAAGAAACCGTAGAAGTACTTCCATCTAAGAGTATCAAATCATTAAATTTAATTGTTTTTGTGATATTATCAACCTCAGTTAAATAAGCATCAACCTCAGTTTGTAAACTAGTTCTATCACCTGAAGTTAGAGTAGTTGAACTTGCCTGAACTGCAATTTCTCGAATTCTACTTAAAATACTATTTATTTCACTTAGGCCTGAGTCAGCTACCTGAGTAAGTGATTTTGCTGAAGACGCATTTTGTAAAGCTTCAGAAATACTTCCAATTTTAGCGTTCAACCTCGAAATCGTTCCTATATTTCCAGGATCATCTGAAGCTTTATTTATTCTTTTTCCGGATGACAGCTTGACGGACGAATCTTCTGTTTTTTTTAAATTTGAAATTAAATTTTTTTGGATGATAGACGTAGTTCTATCGTGATGTCCAACTATAAACATATTGCCCCCACAAATTTAGTTTAAGAGTTACAAAATTATCTACGACGCAAAATGAAAATTGTTTAATTTTTTTTTATTTTTTTTTGTATGCTGCAAAACATTCTAGGGAATGCCTTGATTCTTTTTTTAAATTAGAAAGATTTTCGTTTATAGCATTTACATGATTTAAGTTTTTTTCATATATTTTAGTTAGATCATTTTTAAAATTTATAGCATGTTCAGGATTTATGCTTTTAATGATATTTTGTCTTAAAAGATCAAGTTGAAGAATATCATTATAGTTTCCTAAACTTATATTATCAGAGATACGTATTGATAAATTTTCTAATTCTTCTAATTTTAATTTAAATTCTTTAGACACTTTGAGTCTTCCCAGGACTAATGTTTAACCAACCCTCAAGAATTTCTTTTAAAGCTTCAATAGCCTTGATTAAGCCTATTTTTGTTTTTTTTAAAAGAGAATTAATTATTTGGATTCTACAAAATTCATATAATTGAAAAAGATTTCTAGAAATTTCAGGCGTCTTATCAAAGTCTAAAGATACTTGAAGGCTATAGATAATTGTAAGTGCTTTAGAAGCATTTTTTGATTTAAATGCAGCTAATTCTTTTTTGGACATTTTTTTCTGAACTTCTGCTTCTTCTAACGATTCATCTACTAAATTTATGCAATTATGTATATTTTTCATTGATTTTAATAAATTTTCCATTAAAAACCTAACAATTTCATGAGGTGTTTTAACAGAATTGCTACTCTGTTGAGATTTTTTATAAAGATTTATATTAAAGTCATTATTCATTTTCTAAATTATATTTACTAATTAACAATTTTATTCTATTTTAGAAATATGCAACCGATTAATTCATATAGCAATGTTCATAGCATTCAACCTATTGCTAACGCAAACGGGACATATTCCAATACCTATTCTGCAAACAGTATGCCAATTAATTCTCAAATAAATTTTGTTGATCAATCGTCAAATATATATAGGAGAAATAATAACCTGGTTCCAGACTATATGAAAAAAGTCTATTCCCCAAGTCTTGGACCATCAAGTGGGTCAACTACAGAGAGTTTTCTTAAGGCAAAATCAATTAATTCGTCAAATTTCCGACATAATGAGAAAGCAACACGATACCAAATGACAAGTGAAATTAATTTAAAACTCTATAAAATGCAGAAAAACATAGACCTATATATATAATCTAAAAAACTATTATTTTTTGGCATGACAATTGCAGAATACCCGATGCAATTAAGGAGTTTAATATGCCAACAGTTAATTCTAATATAGCTGCAAAATATGCTTTGAACAATCTGAACAAGACAGATCGTGATTTAACGACTGCTATGGAAAGGTTGTCATCGGGTAAAAGAATAAATCACGCTGGAGATGATGCGGCAGGTGCAGCCATATCTGACAGAATGACTTCACAAATTAAAGGTTTGGAGCAGTCTGCTAGAAATGCAGCTGACGTTATTTCTATGGCTCAAGTCACAGAAGGAGCTTTAGATGAAACATCCTCAATTTTACAAAGAGTTAGAATGTTAGCAATTCAATCTGCTACTGACTCATACAATGCAGAAGAAAGAAGTTATCTTAACACAGAAGTTCAACAGTTATTAGCTGAACATGATCGTGTGACTAGAGATACTACTTTTAATGAGATTGCAGTTTTAGATGGCACATTTGCGGATAGAAGATTTCAAATTGGTGTTCATGAAAGAGAATTTGCAACTCTTTCAATTTCTTCTATGAGATTGGATGCTTTAGGTGCTTTTAAAGTTACATCTGACACAACAGACGGCGAATATGGTACTGCTAATACAAGCGGGACTAATAGCGCAAGCACTGCAAACAACTTGGCGTTAAATGCCTTAGCTACTGATACAGTAAGTAATGCAAACTTAGTACAGGCAGAAGATATTACAATTCATGGAATTCTTGGGAGTAAGACACTTACTACTACAGCAGGATCAACAATTAGGGATGTGGCAACTTTAGTTAATAATGCTTTTGAAACAACTGGAGTAAATGCATTAGCGTCAACTCAATTGAAGATTGAGGCTAAAGCTTTTGGTTCAGAAAATACTGGTCAAAATAGTGTAGCATTTACAATTCAAGGTAAAAATGCCACAGCAACAGCAGTTTCTGGAAATATTACTTTTGGTGCAACAACAGGCACATCTAACTTATCTGCTTTGAGGGATGCAGTAAATAATTATACGACCACAACAGGTGTTACAGCAACTTTATCTGCCGACTCAACAAGTATTATTTTAGTTCAAAATGAGGGCTATGATATTAAATTAGGTGACGTGGATTTTGCAGGTGATACCGCCTCATCAGGACCTAATAAAGTTCTTGTTGTAACAAGTTTAGATAATGATGAAGCTACTGCCGGAAGTTCAATTATGTTAGCTGATAAAGCTGCAGTTACCACAGATGCAGATGATGTCGTTGCCTCAGCAAGTGGTACTGCATCCAATGCAATGACACTTAACACATCTGGAAAAGCTTCAACAGCTTCAGCAACATCTATAGCTGCAAGCCAAAGTGGTACAGGGTTTTCAGCTGGAAGTACAGTGGCTTTAGTTTCTGGTGCAACTTCATTAACATTAAATTCAAGAATTACCTTAACTTCTGGGGGTAATGATGCTGCACGTACAGCAACAATAACTGGAAAAGATCTTTATGGTAACACTCTAATTGAAGATGTAACAATGGGTAATGCTGCTGCGGTAACCAGCACAAAAGTGTTTAAAAGCGTGGATTCAATTTCCGTTAGTGGTGCACTTGCTGGTACGATTACAGCAGGAATAGAACAAGCCGTTAATGCTAAATCATCTCTCGTAACAATTACAAGTACCACAGGTGACGAAAGCGCAGTTTTATTCTCAGTTGTTGGATATGATATGGATGGTAATGCCCAAACAGAAGTTATAAAAGGCCCTACTGCTGGTAATACAGCAAGTGGAAGATTAGTATTTAGTTCAATATTCTCAGTAACCCCTGCTTCTAATACCAGTGCAGCCGTAACAGTTGGTCTAAAAGGCGCTGATTCAGCAATTATTTCAGGACAATTAGAATTTTATTCAAGTAATAGCTTTACTGTTCTTGGTGAAGAAGAAAAAAGCTTATTTGAATCTTCACCTGGTGCAGCATCACTGGATAAATTAGAAACTGTTGATGTAAAAACAAGAGAATCTTCAATTAATGCTTTAAGAATTATAGATAGATCCTTAGACAGAATTCATAAAGAAAGAGCAAAGCTTGGAGCTTTGATGAGTAGAATGGAAAAAGCCATAGATAATTTAACAAACGTTGCTGTCAATACTGAAGCATCAAGGGGAAGAATTAGAGATGCAAACTTTGCAAAAGAATCTGCAACTTTAACTAAGGCCCAAATACTTCAGCAATCAGCTCTTGCAATGATTGCACAGGCAGGAAGAATACAGCAAAACGTTCTTACTTTATTACAAAATTAAATTTTACGGTTCCTCCACAAAAATAAGCCCCCAATTCTTGGGGGCTTATTGATTTTAATAATTTTTTTAATTTAAAACGAAAAAAGCCCCCATTTGTGGGGGGCTTAATACAAACTCGAGGGCTTTTTTCAATGTTCAATTAATAATCTTATTAACCTTGTAAAAGAGCTAAAAGACTATTTTTTGAAGCATTTGCTTGCGCTAGCATAGAAGTTGCAGCTTGTGAAAGTATTTGCGCTTTTGTCAATTGACTTGTTTCACCTGCAAAATCAGCATCTTCAAT
>NZIY01000049.1 GCA_002691795.1 SAR116 cluster bacterium | reverse complement strand
TGTGGTTGGTACGTCATTTTCAATTTGCCAAGTCTTTTCTGGATGAATTTCGGCTTTATGAAAAGTAGCTATTGAGTCTAAATTTTTGTCAATTAATTTACTTATACATTTTTTAATCAGATTTTTATCTCGAAAGGGTGACGTTGGCTCTAATAATATCATTATGTCAATAGAATTCCCCTCTGATATTAAAATTTTATGCAAATGTCTAATTGTGTCTATAACTAAAGCTTTGTCAGTAGCTAAATTGGGAGCTCTTTGGTATACTTCTGCACCATATTTTATAGCATGTTTTTTTATTTTCTTATTATCTGTAGAAACAATAACTCTATTAATAAACTTACATTCTAAAGCAACATCTATTGTTCTTTTTAAAAGAGTCTTATTACCTAAAATTGAGAGATTTTTTTCTCTAATTGACTTACTTCCACCCCTTGCTGGGATAAGAGCTATTATATTTTTATTATTCAATTAATACTCTTCATTATTTAATCTTATATTAATATTACTTATACTAAAAAAATCAAAAAAACTTTTTGGTTTTTTTAAATTCTTTTATGCTTCCAATATCAATCCATAATTCATTTGAAATATAGGCATTAACATTCTTCTTTTGCTTAATCATTTCATCAAAAAAATCAGTCATATCGATAAACTTTGTAGGAATTTTTTTTAAAGAGTTTGGTGAAAGAACGTAAATACCTGAGTTAATATGAAATTTAGTTTTAGGTTTTTCAGAAATTTCTAAAATTTTTTCATTTTTTAATGTTATAACCCCATAAGGTATTTCAAATTCTTTTTCGTTTACAACCATTGTGGCGTCTGAATTTTTATATTTATGAAAATCTAGAAGTTTTACAAAATTCATATCTGTAAACAAATCTCCATTCAAAACTAAAATATCATTTAAAAATTTCTTTTTAATTAAACTTAATGATCCAGCAGTACCCATTTGTTTATATTCATTTATGTATGTTATATTTACACCCCATTTTGAGCCATCACCAAAATATTTTTTAATTAAATCACCTTTGAAATTTATTGAAAAATAAAAATCTTTAAAGCCTTGATCTATGAGTAAATCAAAAATTCTTTCTAAAATAGGTTTGTTGCCTATCATTAACATAGGCTTAGGAATATCTTTAGTAAGAGGTCTCAAACGTTTTCCAAGACCTCCTAACATAATAAATACTGAGTTATTTCTTAAAATAGGATTAACTAATTCATTAAAGAAAGCTATATCAACTACATAATCTTCTTCATCTAATAATGGTAATTGCTGTATCGAATTACGTTTCATAATTTTAATTAACTCTTCTTTTGATAAGTTTATATTTGCAGTTATAGGATTTTTATTCATTATCAAATTCACCGATGAATTTAAATCAATTTTTTTTAAAATCGTTCGTCTTATATCGCCATCTGTAACTGTTCCAAGTAAGTTTTTATTATTATCTAATACAACAATAAATTTTATTTCATTTGAATTGATAATTTTAAGTACTTTAGAAATTTTTGTATTGTACTTCACAAAATATTTATTTAAATCTCTCGACATTAAACCCTACAAATTTATAAAAATCTTATTTGTCAATGATATCTTCATACTTATAATTTTTTTTTGCTTTACATTTTAAAAGATTCCAAAATTCAAAAGGTGAAATTCCACCTCCAGACCTTTTAAAAGTTATATTATCTCTTGAAAACTTCTCACCTTTTACAATTGGTTTAGAAGCTACTATAAACTTCCTTGCTATATTAATATTTTTTTTTTCAGAAGGACTAATTTTTTTTTCACCGTTCCCTAGAGTTTTTTCCACTTCTTTTATACCTTTTACCAACGAACAAAATTCTTTTGGATTCAAAGAAGATTTATGATCAGGGCCTTTTAAGGACTTGTTTAAAGTAAAATGTTTTTCAATAATTTCAGCACCTAAAGCTACTGCACCAATTGAAGCATTTATACCTAATGTATGATCTGAATAACCAACTTTAAGATTAAATTTTTTCTTTAATGTTTTTATAGCTTTTAAGTTTAACTCATTTAATGGTGCGGGATATTCGGTTGTACAATGCAGTAATTTAATTTTTTTTCTTATCAATTCATTATTTTTCATTTCTAAAAATGCCTCATTCAAAGACTTTGAATTACATTTTTCATATTGGTAATCCATGATACCAAATGAAATAGCCTTCAATCCATTTTTAATGTCATTTAAATTACTCATGCCGGTTGATAAAATTATTTCATCTGCAAAGTACCCTGTATTAACAAGTAGAGGTGCGTTTGTAATATCTCCGGAAGATATTTTAATTTTCTTTATTCCAAAATCATTTGTTAACATTATCAAACTTTCAATATCAAAAGGTGTAGACAAAAACTCAATTTTTTGTTTACAACACTCATTGATAATTTTTTCATGCATTTTGGGTGTCAATTCAAGTGATTTTATCATATCGTATTGGTTCTTGAATTTTTTAGTGTTAAACTTTTGATATTGTGCTTTTTTTACATTCATGGTGACTATTCTGGATGCCTTGAATGACTGAAATTTTATTGAATTCGCCCCTGAATCAGACGCAACCTTTACCATTTTTAGCGCCCTTTCTAGAGAACCATTGTGATTGACACCAGCTTCTGCTATAATGAAAATAGACATTTTATTAACTTATATCATTGAATTTTTTAATGATTGGGGGATCAAAATTAACAAGTTTATTTACTATTTTCACAGTTGCATTTCCATTTCCATAATAAGATTTTATTTTTTTTAAATTATTTCTAAATTTTTTAGTCATCACTTTGTCTATAGCATTTAATATCTCTATCTTGTTTTCTGTCACATCTATAATTGAACTTGCTTTTAATCTGCCCTTTTGTCTATCACCAATATTAATTGTAGGCGTTTTTAAAAACGGTGCTTCAATTATACCACTTGATGAGTTTCCAATAACTAAATCAGATAATTTTAAAAAACTATAATAATTTTTATAACCCAAAGAATTAAATATAAAACAATTTTCTTTCTTTCTTACAAAATCATTAATTTTGCTAATAATCATTTTTGAACCTGCGTCTGCATTTGAAAATGTAAAAATTATTGTTACATCACTAAATTCTGACAATGCGTTTAGAAGCTGATTAATACCACTTTCATTTTTTGAGATATTAATTAATGGATGAAAAGTAGATATAAAAATTTTATCCTCAAATTTAATATTAAATATTTTTTCTAAATTTTTCTTTGATAATAATTTAGTATTTTTGATATTATCTAAGCTAGGAGCACCTACATTAAATACAGTCTTAGGATCTTCTCCGAGCTGAATGACTCTTTTTTTATATTGATCATTTGCAACAAAATGCAAATGTGAAAATTTAGTTATTGCATGCCTAATATTATCATCTATAACTCCTTCCGTGATTTCACCTCCATGAATATGTACGATTTTTAATTTCAAAAAAGCTGCTGCTTGAACAGCTGAAAAGATTTCATAACGATCACCTAAAACTATGATTTTTTCTATTGAATGATGACTAAAAATATCAACAAAGGAAATAACACCTACGCCAATTGATTTTGCAATACCTGAATCACTGTCGGTAGAAATCAACATTTCAATTTTATTTGTAATTTTAAAACCATCTTTTTCAATTTCTTTATAAGTTAAGCCAAATTCTGGACTTAAATGTGAACCTGTAACAAAAAGTTTAAAATCAAATAATTCGTTACTAGCCAAACTTGAAATAATTGGTTTTAAGAGACCATAATCTGACCTACTTCCAGTAATTATAGCAATTTTATTTTTCATAATACCTTTCTGAATTTAAATTAAAGTGATATGAGCCACTAGGTAAATTAATAATATTTTTTTCATGGTTAATTGCATTTGTCAAATCAGAACGAGAATAATCTTTATACATTGGTAATTTATTTAAAAGCCTGCAAATAGGTCTACTACTAAAACCAAATTGATTCATTTTTTTTAAAATAATATCCATTAACTTTAAATCATTTGAGAAAAGTTTTACACAATTTAATCAGTAATAACTTTCCCTATTTTCTTGCTCAGTAATTGTTTTTTGATAAGAGCATGTTGTCTTGCTTCTAAAAGTGATATATGTGGGAAGCTATCGAAACCTATCTTTCTATGGTTTTTTTATTAATCTGTCCATCTACTTTTCTCTGGACACAAAATTGAGATGTAAAGTCCAATTCCGTCATGGTGTTTACCTTTTGGTAAAAATAATAATTGCTTCGCATTTAATTTCTTAATGTCATCTCCTCTCCACAACTCAGTCTTCAAAATTTATTGATTTAAGATGATTTAGAGTAAAATGGTTTGAAGAGCCTTCGTCAAGAAAATTAATGCCCACCTAAGACTTATGACACAGTATAACTTAANNTNNTTATNTTANTGGCGGAGAGAGAGGGATTCGAACCCTCGAGAGGCTTTCACCCCTACACACTTTCCAGGCGTGCGCCTTAAACCACTCGGCCACCTCTCCAATAATATTTTTATAATTGAAAAAATCCATTAATCATATTAAAAAATATATAGAATTTATGGGAAGAATATTTATTACATTTGGCTTAATCTTATTTCTTATATCAATTTTTGGTATTTATTTAGATATTNATCTCCATTTNACTGGNAANAGGGGTTATACGCAAATAGGTCAAATGTGGTATCATTTTTATCCAAACAGTTTGCAAATAGCTGAAGCAATAGTAAGTAGATACATAGACCCATGTTCAGCCTTGAAGGTGCTTAACTGCTCAGGTTTCATTTGGCATCCTATTATTTCAACTTTTTTAACATTTCCAGTTGGCTTAACATTTGGAATTCTATCTGTTATTTTTATTTTTGTTGGAACGAATAAAAGAAAAGTTGTTAAATAAACTAGATCTTTAAAGCTTCAAAGAAAGCATTTTGAGGTATTTCAACTTGTCCAAACTGTCTCATTTTTTTCTTTCCAGCCTTTTGTTTTTCGAGTAGTTTTCTCTTTCTTGAAATATCTCCACCGTAACATTTTGCAGTAACATCTTTTCTTATAGCGCTTATAGTTTCACGTGCTATAACTTTACTGCCTATAGCTGCTTGTAAAGCAACTTTAAATAATTGTCTTGGAATTAACTCTTTCAATTTCAAACAGATCCCTCTACCTCTTTTTTCTGCATGGTCTCTATTAGTAATCATTGCAAGTGCATCAACAGGCTCACCATTAACAAGAATCGAAACTTTAACCAAATTTCCTAACTTATATTCATCAAATTGATAGTCAAAGCTAGCATATCCTGATGAAATGCTCTTCAATCTATCATAAAAATCAAACACAACTTCATTCAAGGGAAGCTTATAAATTAACATAGCTCTTGATCCAACATAACTGAGGTCTACTTGTTCACCTCTCCTTTCTGTACATAAAGTTAAAACTGATCCTAAATATTGATCTGGAACAAAAATTGTAGCTACAATCCATGGTTCTTCTATATGCTCTAAAAGATTAGGTTCTGGTAAATCTGCCGGATTATGCAATTTAATTATATCAGTATTAACCTTTTTTATTTTGTAAACTACAGAGGGAGCTGTTGAAATTAATTCCAAATTGAACTCTCTATTTAATCTCTCTCTGATAATTTCCATATGTAATAAACCTAAAAAACCACACCTAAACCCAAACCCCAGAGCTGCAGATGTTTCTGCTTCAAAACTGAAAGATGAATCATTAAGTGACAATTTTTCCAAAGCATCTTTAAGATCACTAAAATCTGCACTGTCAGTTGGAAAAAGTCCACAAAACACAACAGGTATAGACGGCTTAAATCCGTCTAACATCTCAATTACAGGATTTTTATCATCTGTAATTGTATCACCAACATTACAATCTGCTACTGCTTTTACAGAAGCAGTAAAAAAACCAATTTCACCAGGCCCTATACAATCAACATTTAAAATTTTAGGTGTGAATACACCTAAACTGTCAACAACATAGCTTGACCCAGTTGACATAAATCTTATTTTCTGACCTTTTGACAATTTTCCATCAACGATCCTTACCAATATTAAAATACCTAAATATGGATCAAACCAACTGTCAATTAACATCGCTTTTAATGGTTTNTTAATTTCTCCTTTAGGCGGAGGTAACTTTTCGATTAATGAGCTTAANACAGATTTNATGCCTGCNCCAGTTTTTGCGGAAACCTCNATTGCATCATCAGATGGTAAGCCTATAACTTCATCAATTTGTTTTTTTATTCTTTCTGGTTCTGAAGCTGGAAGGTCAATTTTGTTAAGAACAGTNACTATTTCGTGATCAGCGTCAATTGCTTGATAAACATTNGCTAAAGTTTGTGCTTCAACTCCTTGAGAAGAATCNACTACTANTAAAGAACCTTCNCATGCAGAAAGTGACCTTGATACTTCATAAGAAAAATCAACATGTCCTGGTGTATCAATTAAATTCAGTGAGTAGGTTTCTCCATCATTATGCAAATATTTCAATCTAACTGTTTGAGCTTTTATAGTAATGCCTCTTTCTCTTTCAATATCCATATTATCGAGAATTTGTTCTTTCATTTCTCTTTCTTGTAATGCACCACATTCTTGAATTAATCTATCTGCTAGAGTTGATTTCCCATGATCGATATGAGCGATTATAGAGAAATTTCTGATTTTATTTATATCTTCCATCTAAAATAATTTAACTATTAAATTAGAATTTACAATTTTAGTTTTATAAAATTATTTTTAATTTAAATACGCTTGACTAAAACTCTGATATTGATAGGGTATTTTTATGAGTTCACATAAGTTATTAATTACTAATTACATTCTTCTATGATGCCCTGTCTCTTTGGAGCCAGGGGTAATAACTTTAATTTTTTTAATTTATAGGATTTATGTGAAAATGACAAAATATACTAAATACACTCAATACAAAACAGTTGATTTAGAAAATAGGGACTGGCCAAACAATTCATTAAATAAAAGTCCAATTTGGTGTTCAGTTGATCTTAGAGACGGAAACCAAGCCCTTGCAGAACCAATGGATAGCAATCGTAAAATGAAATTTTTTAAAAAGCTTGTAGCTATTGGTTATAAGGAAATTGAAGTTGGGTTTCCTTCTGCATCAGATACTGATTTTAATTTTATTAGAGAGCTTGTAGATGAAGGACATATCCCAGATGATGTTACTATTCAGGTTTTAACTCAATCCAGAGAAGAGTTGATTTTAAAAACATTAGATAGTCTTAAAGGTTCAAAAGATGCTATTATTCATCTTTATAACTCAACAAGCACTCTTCAAAGAAAAGTAGTATTTAAAGAGGATATGGCTGGGGTAAAAAAAATTGCCACTGATGGTGCAAAGATAATAAATGATAATATTGGAATGTTGAGTAATACTAAAGTAAGATTAGAATATTCTCCTGAAAGTTTCACTGGAACTGAATTGCCCTATGCTCTTGAGGTTTGTGAAGAAGTCTTAGATATATGGAAAGCTGACGAAAAAAATCCTGTCATAATTAATTTACCAGCTACAGTAGAAATGTCATCGCCTAATATATACGCTGACCAAATTGAATGGATGAGCAAAAACTTTTCCAACAGAAAAAGAATAATACTTTCCTTACACCCTCATAATGACAGAGGAACAGCCGTTGCAGCAACTGAACTTGGATTGATGGCAGGAGCAGACAGGGTTGAAGGTACTCTTTTTGGGAACGGAGAAAGAACTGGAAATGTAGATTTAATTACTTTAGGACTTAACTTATTCACACAAGGTATTAACCCAAAAATTGATTTTTCTGATATCAATTCACTAATTGAAACTGCTGAATATTGCAATAGGTTACCAGTTCATGAAAGACATCCTTATGCTGGCAAGTTAGTTCATACTGCTTTTTCCGGTAGTCATCAAGATGCTATAAGAAAAGGAATGGACGCAATTGAAAAATCTAACTCTGAAAAATGGGAAGTACCATACTTGCCA
>NZIY01000048.1 GCA_002691795.1 SAR116 cluster bacterium | reverse complement strand
GTTTTATTTTCATTTTGATTTAAAAAATCTTTTTGAGCATCTGACCATATTTGAAGAGTTGATTTATAAAATTTAACTTGATTTTCAATTAATTTAGACGGATTAGATAGCATTTCAGAAAAATATTTTGATGCTGCTTTATAATATAATTCTTGGTTTGGTTTTGCATAATCTGAATCATTATTTTTATTAGCTAATGATAAAACAAGTCTTTTAGTAAGCAAATCAATTCTGTTTAAATTTTCTTGAAGCTCATCAAATTCATTATTTTTATTATCATTATTCATTTTTTATTTCCTAATTAGTCAATTATATAATAGAATTTTAATATATTACTAGGAATGTATATGCAAATTTCAACTTATGACTTTTTTGAAACCTCAAGACAATATAATGAATTGATTAGTTCGTCTTTAAAAACATTTTGGGGAAACCCTACTTTCGGTTTAAATCCTAGTCCAATTCCACAAGTAATGTTCACATATGGAAAATTAACTGAGCATTACCTTTCAAGAGTTACTTCAAAACCAGATTGGGGAATAAATTCTTTTGTAACTAATGGAAAAGAATATAGCGTGTCAAAAAAAGTGATTTTAAAAAAACCATTTTGTGAATTGATTAAATTTGAAACTAATAGAAAAAAAGTAAATATCAAAAAAGTTCTCATTATTGCACCTATGTCAGGACATTATGCAACTTTAACAAGAAACACAGTTTTATCTCTATTACCTGATTGCGAAGTTTTTGTTACTGACTGGTTGAACGCTAGAGACGTATCTCTATCAAAAGGTAAATTTGATATAGAGGACTTCACTAAATATCTAATTGAATTTTATAAGTTTCTTTCACCCAATTTACATGTAATGGCTATTTGTCAACCAGCACCACTAGCTCTTGCAGCGTTATCATTTGTTTCAAAAAATTATTATAAATATAAACCAAACACTCTTACATTAATTGGAGGACCAATTGATCCAGAAGCAAATCCTACATCCGTGACTGATTTTGGTAATAAACTTAGCCTAGATTATTTGAAAAATACAATGACGATGCCAGTTGGTGTAAATTACAAAGGAGTTGGTAGACCTGTGTATCCTGGAATAATTCAATTATCTTCTTTCATTTCAATGAATTTAAAAACACATGTTAATTCTTTTTATGATCAAGTTTTTAAAGAAATCGAAGGTACTGCCTCAGAAAATGATCGCCACAATAAATTTTATAATGAATATTTAGCTGTTATGGACATGACTGCTGAATTTTATTTAACAACAGTAAATAGAATTTTTAAAAAAAGAGAAGTTGCTAAGAATATTTTCACTTTAGAAAATGAACTTGTAGATTTAAATAATATTAAAGATATTCCTATTTTTGTAATTGAAGGAAAAAATGACGACATTTCAGCTCCTGGTCAATGTCTTGCAGCTTTAAATATTTTAACAAATATACCAGATAATTTAAAATTCAATTATTTACATGAAAATGCTGGTCATTATGGTATTTTTAGTGGAAAAGCATGGCGAGAGGATATTCGTCCTGAATTTACAAAATTTATAAATAAATTTTCCAAGCCTTTAATTGATTAATTTTTGGTCAAATATATAAATTTTATGCATTTTTTTCATTGAAACACTCTTTTTCCCTATAAGTGATTGATTGAAAAGTATTTTAACCCTAACTATCTCAATAATGGAGAATGAAATTGGATGATATTGAACTTTCTAACCTTAATTCAACTAGTAAACACGAAGTTATCTTTAACGAAGACAGAGTTGCCATAGTTTCTGGTGGTACAAGAGGTATAGGTAGAGGTATTTGCGAAATTTTGAAAAGAGCTGGTGCTACAGTTATTGCTGGTTACGCATCAGATGAAAATCAAGCTAATAAATTTACTAGAGAAACAAACATAAAATCAATCAAATGGGATGTTTCAAATTTTGAAGAATGTGAAAATGTTGTAAAAGATATAATATTTCAGTATGGAACACTTTCGATATTGGTAAATAATGCTGGAATCACAAGAGACAGTACAATTAAAAAAATGACACTCGATCAATGGCAGGATGTTATAAATGTAAATCTAAATTCAGTATTTAATATGACTAAAGTTTGCTGGGATGAAATGACATCAAAAAACTTTGGAAGAATCATTAATATTTCCTCTGTCAATGGGCAGGCTGGTCAATATGGACAGGTTAATTATTGTGCAGCCAAGGCTGGTATAATCGGAATGACAAAAGCTATAGCACAGGAAGGAGCTCGTCATAATATAACAGCAAATACAGTAGCTCCTGGTTATGTGGATACAGAAATGGTCTCTGCAGTACCACAAAATGTTTTAGATAAAATTATCAGTACTATTCCTGTCGGTAGATTAGGTCATCCTCAAGAAATTGCTAGAGCAGTTGCTTTTTTAGCACGAGAAGATTCACAATTTGTTACTGGATCAACAATATCCATCAATGGTGGTCATCACATGTACTAAAAAGATTTTAAACCTGAATGTATATTAATGAATAATTAATCATATTTCACTAAAACCAGCCAAAGCAATAACTACTAGTAAACAAAAGGCCATAACTTTATTAACAATGGTTTGTTTACCTTTACTTAATCCCCATTCTCTAAGTTTAATGCCAAGCCATAACCAAAAAAAATGGACTGGTATCCAAACTAAATTGATTATAACTGTTTTGATTAAAATTTCCAATTGTAAAGAAAAACCTTGTAATGGAAAACCAGCAAATAAAATTCCATTTACGAGATAAGCTTTTGGATTAATTATTTGTAAAAAAATTGCTTCAGAAAATTTAGGTTCATTTTTTGATTCTTTAAATTTAATTTCATTTTCTGCACAGGCTATTCTCCATGCTATCCATGTTAGATATGATAAAGATATAACAAAAAAGATAGTTTCAACCCATGGGATTTCAAATAAGAAACCTTTAAAACCCGTTACAACAAGAACCAATACTGTGTTTGTCCCAATAAATAGTCCTACTAAATATAATATTCCAACTTTCCATCCGAAACCAGACCCTGTTGCAGCTAAAGATAAAACACCAGGCCCAGGCGTAATGATCATTAGAAAAATTGCAATTGTAAAAGTTAACATATCTTCTTGAAAATTTTAGATAAATAATTTTCCAGGATTCATAATCAACTTTGGATCAAAGGATTTTTTTATTGCTTCCATGACATCAACAGAATTTCCTAATTCATTGTACATGTATTTTCTTTTTCCTTGACCAATTCCATGCTCTCCAGTACAAGTTCCATCCATCTTAATAGCTCTATCAGACAATCTATCTAAAAAAGGCTCTAATTTAGAAACTTCATTTTTATCGTTTGTATCAAGCATTACTGCAACATGGAAATTTCCATCACCTGCATGACTTGCAATCGGACCAACCAAATTATTTTCCTCTAAATCTCTTACAGTCTCAACAATACAGTCTGATAATTTGGAAATTGGCACACAAACATCTGTAGAATACATTTCAGTACCAGGCATATAAGATCTTGCTGCCCAATAAGCATCATGTCTGGCTTTCCATAATTTATTTCTTTCTTCATTATTTGAAGTCCATTCATAATTTTTTCCACCAAAATCAAGAGCAATTTCACCAAAAATTTCTGTTTGTTCTTCAACAGATTTTTTGCTTCCATGAAATTCTAAAAGTAACAATGGTTCTTCTGGTAAACTCAATTTTGAGTATAAATTACACGCCTTCACTTGTATTGCATCTAATAGTTCAATTCTTGCAATTGGAATACCTGATTGAATTGTAGTTATTACTGTATCTGCTGCATCTTTTATAGATGAAAAAGATACACGACCACCAGCTATAACTTCTGGAATACCATAGAGTTTTAAAGTAATTTCTGTAATTATACCAAGCGTACCTTCAGAACCAACTAATAGTCTTGTCAAATCATAACCCGCTGAGCTTTTCTTTGCTTTATTTGAGGTTTTAATAATTTCTCCATTCGGCATAACTGCTTCAATTGAAATAACATTATCTTTCATAGTTCCATATCTAACAGCATTTGTACCAGATGCTCTTGTAGAAGACATACCACCAATTGAAGCATTTGCTCCCGGATCAATTGGAAAAAATAAACCGGTGTCCCTTAAATGTGTATTCAATTGTTCTCTTGTTACACCAGGTTGAACTGTAACCAACAAATCATCTTGATATACGTTAAGTATTTCATTCATATTATTTAGATCTATAGATAAGCCACCAAATGGAGCATTTACATGACCCTCAAAAGAAGAGCCAACACCAAAAGGAATGATAGGACATCCAAATTCATTACAAATTTTTACTGCTTCTGAAACATCGTTTTTATTTGAAGCAAATAAAACTCCATCGGGCAATTCAGATTCATGAATAGTCATAGTATGTGAATGTTGTTCTCTAATACTTTTAGATTCAGAAAATTGCTGACCATATCTTTCTTTAATTTTAGAAATACATTCTTTAATATTTTTTTTATTATATATTTTTCCAAGCCATTGATTTTTCTTTTCTAACATAATAAACCTTAAAAAATTTTTCCTGGATTCATAATATTAAATGGGTCTAAGGCTTTCTTAATATTTTTCATAAAATCAACTGAACCACCTAATTCTTCAACAAGGTACTGTTTTTTTCCTTGTCCTATGCCGTGTTCTCCAGTGCAAGTTCCATCAAGTAAAATTGCTCTTTTTGATAGATTATCTAAAAATTTATTAAGATTTTTAATTTCATTTTCATTTTTAGGATCTACCATTAATTGAACATGAAAATTTCCATCTCCAACATGTCCTACAATGTGACCAAATAAATTATATTTTTTTAAATCATTTTGAGTTTTTTCAATGCATTCTGATAATCTTGAAATTGGCACACACACATCCGTAGCAATATATTCAAGGTCAGGCTTACAAGATTTAGTTGCATAGTAAGCGTCATGCCTTGCTTTCCAAAGTTTATTCCTTTCTTCATTATTTGAAGTTGATTCAAAATTATTTCCTCCAAAATCTGCAACTATTTCTGAAAAAAACTCAGATTGTTCCTTTACAGACGATTCACTTCCGTGAAATTCAAGTAATAATAGAGGTTCCTCTGGCAAGTTGAGTTTAGAATAATTATTACATGCCTTGACTTGTTCTTGATCTAATAATTCAATTCTTGCAACTGGAATACCAGCCTGAATTACCATAATGACTGCTTCAGTAGCATCCTTTATTGATGGAAAAGTTACTCTCCCTCCTGCTATAACTTCAGGTATACCGTATAATTTAATTGTAATTTCTGTAATGATCCCGAGCGTACCCTCGGACCCAACAATTAGTCTTGTTAAATCATAACCAGCAGAACTTTTTTTTGCTTTATTTGAAGTTTTAATTATTTTACCATTAGGCATTACACATTTTAAAGAAATAACATTATCTTTCATTGTTCCGTATCGTACTGCATTTGTACCAGAAGCATTCGTGCTTGCCATACCACCCAAAGATGCATTTGCACCTGGATCAATTGGGAAAAAAAGACCTGTATCTCTTAGATAAACATTCAATTGCTCTCTTGTAACGCCTGGTTGTACAACTGCATAACCATCTTCGGGAGAAACATATAAAATTTTATCCATGTTATTAAGATCAATCGAAATGCCTCCATATAATGCATTTACATGTCCTTCTAGTGATGATCCAACTCCAAAAGGAATTATAGGACATTTGTATTTTTGACAAATTTCAACTGATTTTTTTACATCTATTTCATTTTCTGCAAAAACAACTCCATCAGGTAACTTTGAAGTATGTATTGTAGTTGTATCTGTGTGTTGTTCTCTTACACTTTTTGAAATAGAAAATTGCTGACCAAATTCTTTTGTCAATTCTGTAACAGCATCTTTTTTATTGAAATCAAAATTCAAATCAGATACTTCAAGTTCTTTTTCTAATACACTCACTTTTGATTCCTATTAAAATTAATATACATATGATATTACTACATTAAATATAATAATTTAAAATGAAAAAAAATATTAAAAACTCAATTTTTGCAGGGGAATGTATGGTCGAAGTCAGTGGAAACACTGATAACTTATATAAAAATCAAATTAAAATGAATTTAAATTTTGGAGGTGATACATTTAATGCAGCTGTCTATTTTTCTAGATTGACAAACAAACAGTTTAAAACGTTTTATTTTACTGGGTTGGGGAAAGATTGTTTATCTGAAATGATGATAAAAAGATTTAAATATGAAAATCTTGAAACTGACCTAATTCAAAGAATTGAGGAAAAATATCCTGGACTTTATTCTATTCAAACAGATAAAAAAGGAAATCGAAGTTTTTCATATTGGAGAAATGATTCAGCTGCAAAAAAAATGATAGAAAAATGTAATTTAGATTATTTAGAAAAATTCATTAATAATACTGAATTATTTTATTACACAGGTATTACACTGGGTATCTTAAAGCAAAAAGATCAAAATAAATTAATCCAATTATCAAAAAGATCTAAACTTACAGCTTTTGATTTTAACTACAGAAATAGTTTCCATGGTAACAAAATTAGATCCCAGAAATTATTTAAAAAAAGTAATCTAAGCTCTAATATAAACTTCATATCTTTTGATGATATAACCGAAATATTTGGTAAGTCTGATCCAATTGAATTTATAAATACATTTAAAAGAAAAAATAATATAATTATTTTAAAGCATTTTGAAAAAATATTTTATTCTGAATTTAATAAAATAGGCTCAATCAATATTCCAATTATTAAAGCAATTGACACAACCGCAGCAGGAGATTCATTTAATGGNTCATTTTTAGCATTTCATTACAAAAATAAAAATCTATCAATTGAAGAAAAAATTTTAAACTCTCACAACGTTACCAAAAGTGTGCTTAAATATAGAGGCGCTATAATCCCAAAGTCCAAAATGAAAATATAATTAGAGGTATAAATGAAAATTGAAAAAAACGTATTAATTATGTCATTATTTCCAAACGAAATAACTAAACTTTTTGATGAAACGTTTAATACGTTTAAATCTTATGAACAGGAAAATCCTGAAAAATTCATTGATAGCTTAAGTGATAAAATTGANGGTATAGCGGTCATGGGGGGAACAAATGTATCAAGCGAGCTAATTAAAAAACTACCAAAATTAAAGATAATTGCAAATTATGGTGTGGGTTATGATTCTGTTGATATTAAACAAGCAACATTATCTAATGTCAAAGTAACTAATACTCCTAATGTACTTAATGACGAAGTTGCAGATACAGCTGTTGCTTTAACATTATGTATTTATAAAAAAATAAATTTTGCAAATAAATTTTTGTTAGGAAAAAAATGGCTTAAATCTGAGTATCCACTGTCTAAAAAATTTTCAGGTACAAAGTTTGGAATCTTAGGAATGGGAAGAATTGGGAAAACCATAGCAAAAAGAATTGAAGCTTTTAATTGTGAAATTTGTTATCATTCTAGAAATCAAAAAGAAGTAGAATATAAATATTTTTCAAAATTAGAAGAATTAGCTGAATATGTTGATACACTTTGTGTGATCACACCAGGTGGTGAAGAAACAAAATATTTAGTCAATTCCAATATTTTACAAAAACTTGGCCAAAATGGCTTTTTAATTAATATTGCGAGAGGATCTGTCGTTGATCAAAAAGCTCTTATTCATGCACTGAAAAACAACGTCATTCGTGGTGCTGGCTTAGATGTTTTTGAAAATGAACCAAATGTACCTGAAGATTTGATGAATTTAGATAATGTTATTCTTACCCCTCATATTGGTTCAGCTACAGTTGAAACAAGATATGATATGGGGAAACTTGTTTATGATAACGTTTTAAAAATGTTAACAAAAAATTCTACAATCAGTCCAGTAAATTAATGATTATCTCTTGGTAAAGATTTTTTTACTTTTTGATAATTTACAGCTTTTTCTAGAACCCCACCGTCAGACATATGGCCAACATGATTTCTATAGATTTCTTGCCAAGGTGTTTGATTTTCAGGATACTTAGGAGGACCATCTTTTTTTCTATTTTCTATCTCATTCTGATCAACTAACATATTTGCTGTAAATTTGTTTAAATCGATTTGAATAGTATCCCCTGTTTTCAACCATGCTAACCCACCACCAATAGCGCTTTCAGGTGATGCATTTAATATTGAAGGACTTCCTGAAGTACCAGATTGTCTTCCGTCTCCTATACATGGCAATTCTGTAATGCCTTGTTTAATTAATTTATCTGATGGTTGCATATTCACCACTTCAGCTGAACCAGGCCAACCTATTGGACCAGCTCCTCTAATTACAAGAATGCAATTCTCATTCATATTTAGTGATTCATCATTTACACGATCATGATAATCTTCAGATCCTTCAAAAACTATAGCTCTACCCTCCAAAATTCCTTCTTTACCTGGTTTAGATAAAAACTTTTTTCTAAATTCATCAGAGATAACAGAGGTTTTCATTATTGCTGATTCAAATAAATTTCCTTTTAAAACAATAAATCCTGCTCTATTTTTTAATGGATTTTTAAACTCTGAAATCACATCTTTATCTTTAATTTTAAGTCCATTTACACAATCAGACATTTTCTTTCCTGAAACAGTGATTACATCTCCATGTATTTTATTATTTGACAACAGCTCACTCATGACAGCTGCAGTTCCACCGGCTCTATGATAACTCTCACAAAGGTATTTCCCTGCAGGTTGTACATTAACCATCAATGGAATATCATAACCAACATTTTGCCAAGCATCTGTTTCTAAATCAATCCCAACATGTCTTGCTATCGCAGTTATATGAATTTGTGCATTAGTTGATCCTCCAATTGCAGAATTAACAACTATTGCATTTTCAAATGCTTTACGTGTCATAATTTTAGAAGGAGTTAGGTCTTCATTTACCATTTCAACAATTCTAAGACCAGTTCTGTAAGCCATTTGACCTCTTTCTCTATAAGGTGCAGGTATAACTGCGCATCCTGTTAAAGACATTCCTAAAGCTTCAGCAACAGAATTCATAGAAGAAGCTGTTCCCATCGTA
>NZIY01000047.1 GCA_002691795.1 SAR116 cluster bacterium | reverse complement strand
CAACAGGCAACTTTCTTTCGCCGTCCGGGCCTTGTATCTTTACTGTGGCTCCCGATGCTATTAATGCGGGCACACTATCGCCAGCAGGGGAGGCATTACAGAGATTTCCACCCAATGATGCTCTACCTTGTATTTGCTCTGATCCTATTAACCTTAGAGCTTCAAGAACTCCTGGCCAATTATTACCAAAATCTTTTTCTTCATCTAAAACTGAACCTGCAACAGCAGCACCAATTGTGAATGATCCATTATCATTACTTATTTCTTTTAACTCTTTAATATTTTTAATATCAATTATTGTGTCAGGTTGAGATATTCCAGATCGTATTTGAACCAAAAGGTCAGTACCTCCGGCTAAGATTTTAGTTTTTCCTTTTTTGTATGATTTCGAATATGCATCTACAGCTTGTTCAAGTGTTTCAGGTGAAATGAATTTAACTTCAGACATTTTTTGAATTCTCCAATAATATTTATGATAGCTTAAAAACTTAATAAGATTAAATCAATAGTTAACGTTAATTAGTTTCAATATTTTTTTCTGCAAAAAAACCTGATAACTCTCCGTTTTCATGCATCTCTCTAATTATGTCACAACCTCCAACAAATTCTTTTTTTACATAAAGTTGTGGTATAGTCGGCCAATCAGAAAACTCTTTTATACCTTCTCTAATTTCTTGATCTTGTAAAACATTACTAGTGTTATAATTCACTCCTAAATGGTTTAAAACACCAATAACCGCTGCAGAAAATCCACATTGAGGCATATCAGGAGTTCCTTTCATAAAAAGCATTACTTCGCTTTCATTTATTAAATTTTCAATTTTTTCTCTTACGGAATTTTCCATTATAACTCTCCATTATTTATTTAGGTTCAGATGTATTTAATGCTAATGCGTGAAGATCGTATCCCATCTTACCTTTAAGAGCTCTATAAACCATTTGATGTTGTTTTACTTTTGATAGACCTTTAAATGAACTGGTTTCAATGTAGGCTGCATAATGATCACCATCACCTCTAAGATCATCGATCTTAATTATTGCGTCAGGAAATGATTCTAAAATTAATTCCTTTATTTCATCTGCGTGCATTGGCATAAACGTACCTCTAAGAAAATAAGTTAGAAATAGATTTGTTGTATAAATCTAAGCACTTATTAATACATATGCTATCATATTTTGGTATTTCAACAACACCTGTATTATTAGTTTTTCCTAAACAATAGATTTTAATATTTTCAAGTTTAGAAAACTCTTCTAGATACTTAGGTTGATTTGTTGAAATTATTATTCTGCTTTGATCTTCACCAAATAACCATCCATGTAAAAAAAGTAGGTTTTCTTTGTTTGGGCTTTTTATTTTGGTAGGTAAATTTATTTTAATACCCAATTTATTTAATAAAAGCATTTCAATCATACAAGGTAACAATCCACCATCAGAAATGTCATGAGCTGAGTTTATAATTTTTTTATCATTCAGCTTTATTATAAAATCATGTAGGTGTTTTTCTTTTTTTAAGTTAATTGGTGGTACTTGACCTAAAAAATCATCAGAAAAAATTTCTTGATATAAACTTGATTGAAGGAAGCCATCATATTTATTTTCATCTTGTCCTAATATAAATAAAGTTTCTTTATTTTTGGCATTCATAAATATAATTTTTTCAATATCATCTACAACACCTACCATTCCAATCACAGGTGTTGGCAATATACTTTTTCCATTTGTTTCATTGTATAGCGACACATTTCCAGAAACTACAGGTGTATTTAATTGTTCACAGGCTTCCTTTATTCCTTTTATTGAGCCTACAATCTGACCCATGATTTCTTTTTTTTCAGGGTTTCCAAAATTAAGATTATTAGTTATTGCTAATGGCTTTGCACCGGATACAATCAAATTTCTTGCAGCTTCTGCAACAGTAATTTTAGCTCCCTCAATAGGATTATTTAAAATATATTTTGAATTGCAGTCAGTTGATATAGCTACTGCTTTGCCTTGAAAATTTTCTTTTTCGCTATTATGTATTCTTACAATTGATGCATCACTTTTATTACCAATAGAAATTGTATCTCCCATTACGGAACTATCATATTGTTCATAAATCCATTTTTTTGAAGCAAAGTTTTCATTTTCGATTACCTTATAAGTTATTGTTTTTAATGTTTTTTTACATATAATATTACTATTCTTTAAATTTACATTAGAAGTTTTTATAAAGTATTCTCTATCAAGTTCAGGAGAGTCGTTCACTAAGAAATTGAGTGGTAAATTACAAACTATTTTATTTTCTTTTTTTAAAATTATTTTCTTTGGATTAATAATTTTACCAATTACTGCAAAATCTAAATCCCATTTTTTAAAAATCTTTTTGGCATCATCTTCTGCTCCTTTTTTTAAAATCATTAACATTCTTTCTTGACTTTCTGAAAGCATAATTTCATAGCTNGACATATTTTTTTCTCTAAGAGGAATTTCATCTAAATTAATTTCAATTCCAACATTTCCTTTTGAGGCCATCTCAATACTTGAGCTGGTTAATCCGGCNGCTCCCATATCTTGTANGGATAATATTGANTCTGTTTTCATTAATTCCAAGCATGCTTCTAATAAAAGTTTTCCNGTAAATGGATCTCCAACTTGAACAGTTGGTTTTTGGCTTTCTGTNTCATCAGANAATTCAGCTGAAGCCATAGTGGCACCATGTATNCCATCCCTACCAGTTTTTGCACCAACATANANTACAGGATTTCCAAGACCACTTGCAGCTGAGTAAAAAATTTTATTTTTATTTACNAACCCTATCGCCATCGCATTTACAAGTATGTTNNTGTTATAGGATTTGTTGAAANTTGTTTCTCCACCAATTGTAGGAATGCCTATGCAATTTCCATAACCTCCAATTCCTTTTACAACTCCACTAAGAAGGTGACTGGTCAATGAATGATTAATNTCTCCAANTCTTAATACATTCATAAGCGCAATAGGTCTTGCGCCCATTGTAAATACATCTCTTAATATTCCTCCAACACCTGTGGCGGCTCCCTGATANGGGTCTATAAAAGATGGATGATTGTGAGATTCAATTTTGAAAACAATAGCTTGATCATCTCCAATATCAATTATACCAGCNTTTTCTCCAGGACCTTGAATAACGTGATCACCTGAGGTAGGTAAAGTTTTTAACCATTTTTTNGAACTTTTATAAGAACAATGTTCAGAGAACATTGCTGAACAAATACCAGCTTCTGTTAGATTTGGAGTTTTTCCTATTTTCTTGCATATTAATTTAAACTCCTCTTCTGTAAGTCCCATTTCCATTGCTTGATTTAATGTACATTCACTATTTATGTTTTCTTTTGTCATTATTAGCTCAATAATTGTTGAATTAAATTTTTAAAGAATAATTTACCATCTAAAGAATTATGATAATTAAAAACTGATCTTTCTGGATGTGGCATCATTCCAAGAATTCTACCGTTTTCAGATAATACGCCAGCAATGTTTTCTACAGAACCATTAGGGTTGTAATTTTCTTTGTATTTAAAAGCTATTTGTCCATTAAATATTAATTTTTTTAATTCATTGTCATTGACGTAGTAATTTCCTTCATTATGAGCTATTGGGATGTTTAGTTTAGTTGATGGCTTAAATCCCCAAGTAAAAGGACTAGGAAGTGTATCTTGGACAATTATATTTACATCATGACATAAAAATTTCAATACACTATTTCTAATTAAAGTACCTGGGAGAAGTTTTGTTTCAGTTAAAATCTGAAATCCATTGCAAATTCCAAGAATTGCTCCACCTCTACTAGCATGGTCTTTAATCGATTTAATAATAGGTGAATTTGAAGCTAATGCTCCGCATCTCAAATAATCTCCAAAAGTAAATCCTCCAGGAATGACAATTAAATCAGAATTTTCAATATTAGTTTCTTTGTGCCATGTTAATGTAGGNATTTTTTTTGATATAGATTTAATAGCTTCAAATATATCTCTATCACAATTTGAACCAGGAAAGACTACAATCGTAACTCTCATAATTAATCTTTCTTTAAAAATGAAATTTTATAGTCTTGTATGTTAGTATTTACTAATATTTGATCACACATAAGTTTGGTTTGATAAAGACATTCTTTTTCATTTAAATTTTTAAATGAAAGTTTAATTTGTTTACTAAGAACTAATTCTTCAATATTTTTAAAACCTAAATTTGATAAAGTTTTTTTAACCGCTTCAGTTTCAGGGTTCAAAACTTCTTTTTTTGGATATATATTNATTATAACATCAATTATCATAAACTAACTCTCTACTTTTATTTCAAATCTTTTTATAATTTCTTGATAGCCTGCAATCAAATCACCTGTGTNATTTCTAAATATATCTTTATCGAAATTTCTTTTTGTATTTTTATCCCATAACCTACAATTATCGGGACTGATTTCATCTGCAAGTAGAAAATTATTTTNATTGTTATTAAGAATTTTTCCAAACTCAATTTTAAAATCAATCAGTTCAATATTAATTTTNCTAAATAAACTTATTAGATGTTGATTAATTATAAGAGCCCTATTTTTTAGTTCTTCTAACTCTAATTTGTTCACCCAACCTAACTCTACTATTAAATCATCGTTAATAAGTGGGTCATTTAATTCATCCTTTTTTAAAAATAATTCAATTAAAGGTTTTTTAAATTTATGTTCTTTTTGTAAGTCATATCTTTTGATTACAGAGCCAAATGCAAAATTCCTAACTACAAATTCTAAAGGAATTATTTTTACTTTTCTTATAAGTTGTTCTCTTGAATTTATTCTTTTGATGAAATGATGTTCTATTCCCATTTCCCCTAGAAAATTCATAATATATTCTGATATATAATTGTTTATAATTCCTTTTGAATTAATTATTTCTAATTTTTCGGCATTGTTAGCTGTGGCATCATCTTTGAAGAATTGAATTAGTTCATCAGATATATTAGTTTCGTATAAAATTTTAGCTTTACCTTCATATAAAATATCTAGTTTGGTCATATTAATTTTTAAAAACTCTTTTAAAAATAGTAGCAATATTTTTTGTATGGTATTTATAATCGAATTGTTTATTAATTTCATCTTCAGAAATATTTTTTCTTATTTCTGGGTCTTCAATTAGTAGTTTTTGAAAAAGACCAAATCTTTTTGATGTAGGAGCTTCCCAAACTTTCATTGCATTTTTTTGGACTATTTCATAGGCTTTTTCTCTACTAAAGCCTTTTTGTGTAAGTAATAACAGTACCTGCTGTGAAAAAACCAAACCTCCTAAAGCATCTAAATTTTCTTTCATTTTATCTGGATAAACAACTAAATTATTTATAACATTTGTTAATCTATTTATTGCAAAGTCTAATGTTATAGTTACGTCTGGGGCAATCATTCTTTCAACAGATGAATGCGAAATATCTCGCTCATGCCATAAGGCAACATTCTCTAATGCGGGTATTACCGAGCTTCTTACAACTCTTGCTAACCCAGTTAAGTTTTCAGTAAGAACTGGATTTCTTTTATGTGGCATTGCACTAGAGCCTTTTTGACCTTTTGAAAAAAATTCTTCAACTTCTCTAACTTCAGTTCTTTGCAAATGTCTAATTTCTGTGGCTATTCTTTCTATGCTTGATGCTATTACTCCTAATGTCGCAAAATACATAGCGTGTCTATCTCTAGGTATAACTTGTGTAGATACTTCTTCTGGAAATAAATCTAATTTTTCTGCNACATATTTCTCAACAAATGGGTCAATATTTGCAAAAGTGCCTATAGCACCAGAAATAGCACANGTTGAGATTTCNTTATCGGCATTTTCTAAACGCTTTTTATTTCTTTCAAATTCAGAGTAAAANGATGCTAACTTTAACCCAAAGGTCATTGGCTCAGCATGGATTCCATGGGATCTTCCAATTGTAAGTGTTTGCTTATGTTCTAATGCTCTATTTTTTAATGCTAATAGAAGTTCATCAATATCTCTTAAGAGTATTTGATTAGATTTTTTTAATTGAATTGATAAAGTTGTATCCAGAACATCTGATGAAGTCATGCCTTGATGTACAAATCGAGAATCTTCTCCAATTGATTCTGCTAAATTTGTTAAAAAAGCAATTACATCATGTTTTGTAACTTTTTCAATTTCATCAATTTTAAAAGTATCTACTTTTCCTTTAGCCCAGATATTTTTTACTGCCTCTTTTGGAATTTTGCCTAATTCGGCCATTGCTTCGCATGCATATGCTTCAATTTTAAACCAAATATTATATTTTTCTTGAGATGACCAAATTTCTCTCATCTCAGGTCTTGAATATCTTTCAATCATTTATTTACCTTGAAGTATAGTTATTATAAAATAANATATAAATAAAGTATAAANATATAATAAGTGTTATAAATGTTAAATATAATTAAAATTGCAGCAAAGTTAGCATTNCAAAACCCAAAGGTTAGAGAAGGCATTAAGAAAGTTGCTATAAAATCTTATAAAAAAGCCCAGCCAATAATAAAAAAAAATTTTGAAGTTGTTAAAAAAACCTCAAATGAAACATCCCCTTTAAAAGACATTAAATCTTTTTCAAAAAAGTTTAAGGAAAATTATAAAAATTATGATTGAGGAAATTCNAAACCTTTTGGTGAAAGAGTAAAAATTTCACAACCATTNGATGTNACTCCNATACTATGTTCAAACTGAGCTGATAAACTTTTATCTCTNGTTACAGCTGTCCAGCCGTCAGATAANATTTTAACTTCATGCTTTCCAGAATTAATCATAGGCTCTATAGTAAAAAACATTCCTTCTTCAAGAATTAATCCTGTTTTAGGCTGTCCATAATGTANTACGGTTGGNGCTGTATGAAATACAGTNCCAAGTCCATGACCAGTAAAATCTCTTACAACTGAGAAACCATTTTTTTCAGCATGAGATTGAATTACATATCCGATATCACCTAATGTTTTACCTGGTTGTACGCTATCTATNCCAATCATTAAACAATCATATGTAGTTTGGGTCAAAATTTTTGCTTTTGTNGATGGTTTGCCTACATAAAACATTCTGCTNGTATCTCCATACCAACCATCTAAAATAACAGTAATATCAATATTTAAAATATCACCGTTTTTTAATTGTTTATCACTTGGAATTCCATGACAAACAACGTGATTTACAGATATACATGTAGATTTTGGAAAACCTTTATAATTCAGTGGAGCAGGGATAGCATTATTCTTAATTATAAACTTATGGCATAAATTGTTTAAATAATCTGTAGATACATTAGGCTCAATAAAATCTTTTATATAATCTAAGACTTCTGCAGCAAGTTTACCAGCTTTATGCATTTTTAAAAAATCTTTTTTAGTATGTTTTACAATACTTGTCATAATTTCTATTTACTCATTTTTTTATAACTTGTAAATTGTATNATTTAGGAGTTTTTATGAGTTCATCTGCAGGTATTATTATTATTGGTGATGAAATTTTATCTGGNCGTACAAAAGATATAAATATTAATTGGATAGCAACTGAATTAAACAAAATTGGAATCAAGCTTGAAGAAGCTATTATTATTCAAGATGATAAAAAAATAATAATTGAAAAAGTATTAAATTTTAGTAAGAGATTTACTTATGTTTTTACATCTGGTGGAATTGGACCAACTCATGATGATATAACTACAGAGGCAATTGCGACAGCATTTGGAATGAAATTAGAAAAAAATAAAATTGCTATGGAGTTGTTACGGAAATATTACCAAAAGTCTAATATAGAATTTAATGAAGCAAGGCAAAAAATGGCAATCATACCCAAAGGTGCATCATTAATAGATAATCCAGTATCTATAGCCCCAGGTTTTAATGTAAAAAATGTGTTTGTTTTTGCAGGAGTTCCAAAAATAATGCAAAGCATGTTTCATTCAATTTTAAATAAATTAAAAGGTGGAGTNATGATTAAATCTAAAACAATCACCTGCAATATTGGCGAAGGAAAAATTGCNAATGATTTAAANCGAATCGAACAAAAATTCTTTGGCATAAAAATTGGATCTTACCCTTATTTTAATCCAAAAAGTTTTGGTACTTCAATTGTTATTAGATCTAAGNATCAAAAGAATATTATTTTAGCTTCTAAAGAATTATTATCTATAATCAAAAAGTTAGGTGGGGAATTTGAAATTAAAGATTAATCTAATTACTATTAGGCATTGACCCTTTCGTAAGTTTTTTTTCTTTACTAAAATTATTCTTATTAAATAAATTTATTAAAATTAANCCAGCAATGAAACCACCTATATGAGCTGCATATGCGACGTTATCTTGAGCATTATTATTNAAACTAAAAAATTGAATAAATATCCATCCNCCTATAACAAACATAGCNGGTATATTAAATGTTCGAATAAAAATTAAAAACCAGAAAAAAACNTTAATTTTCTTTTTAGGATATAATATTATATAAGCACCCAGAATCCCAGAAATGGCGCCTGAGGCACCTATCATTGGGATTTCTGAANTAATATCTACAAATGCCTGTGTTAATGCAGCAAAAGTTCCACAAAGAATATAAAATATTATAAATTTTGTTTTTCCTAATGTGTCCTCAATATTATCTCCGAAAATATATAAGTATGCCATATTTCCAATTAAATGCATCCATCCTCCATGAAGAAACATTGATGATACAATAGTCAAATATGATGGAATTATTATAAGTTCATTNGGTAATTGTTTTAAATTAAAAATTACAGATGGTATCATGCCAAAGCTTAATATAGTGCTTTGCTCTTCATGGTAGTTTAAATTTTGTTGGTATAAAAATATTANAACACATAAAATTAAAATTAACCAACTACAAAAAGGTTTTTGTTTTACTGGATTTTCATCAGATATAGGAAAAAAAAACATTAAATAAATTCTATATTATCAATAAGTTTAGTAGACCCTAATCTAACAGAGCTTAACAAGATTTTTTTTTCATTAGCTTCAAATTTTAATTTATTAAGTTCATTTGTTAAGAAGCTAACATAATCGACAACAAAATTTTTGTTTTCAAGTAAATTTATGATTTTTTTTACACTTAGTTCAACGTCTTTTGTTTTATTTAAAAAATCAACTCCATTTTTTAAAATCTCATAAAATGTTGGAGCAATCATTTTTTTTTCTTGATCTAGGTAAGAATTTCTGGATGAAAAAGCTAGACCATTTTTATCTCTTATAGTAGAGCCACTTAGTATTTTTATTGTTGAGAAATGCTTAGCAGCCATCTGTTTAATTAAAAAAAGTTGTTGATAATCCTTTAAGCCAAACACAGCTATATTTGGTTTTGATAGTTCAAAAAGCGAATAAACAACTTTTAAAACACCATCAAAATGACCAGGTCTAGATTTTCCACACAAGATATTTCCTTTTGGTCCTGCTTTAATATGATGAATANTTTCTAGATTTGAAAAAATTTCTTTTTGATGCATTGGTGCAAATAAAATATCACAATTAGCTTTTTTTAATTTTAATACATCTTGTTCAAAGGTTCTTGGATATATATTAAAGTCTTCATTTTTATTAAATTGAAGTGGGTTTACAAAAATTGAAGTAACAGTTTTAGATGAATTTTTTTGTGCAATTTCTAATAAAGAAAGATGACCTTTATGAAGGTTACCCATAGTCGGAACTAAAGAAATAGTTTCACCATTAGACTTAAGAAGATTAATATGGTCTTTATAATCTTCTTTTTTATTTAAAATAATCAATTAAAAACCATTAAAAAAAAATGGTACGAGCGGGGGGACTTGAACCCCCACGACCAAAATGGTCACTGGATTTTAAGTCCAGTGCGTCTACCTATTCCGCCACGCTCGCATCATTTAAAGATTTACCAATGTAATCATTTTTAAGCAAGTACTTTGTTAATTAAAATCTCTATAAATATTTATTTTAATAATTACTTTATTTCATTTATTTTCAAATTATGTCATAAGAATTCTTATGGATTATTATGAAACCCAAAGGAAATACCGAAAAAAAAATTTAAAAGTATTTGGAAACTTNTTTTTCAAATTATTTTTAGTAATTGTATCTCTTTTAATTGGTTGGCGAATAGGTGCATCTGATAAAGAAATTTTGCAGATGGAAAACGAAAAAAACTCAAAAATTTTTGAAAATACAGTTTTAAGCTTAGAAGAAAAANTTATTTCAACTAAGTTAAAACTTAAAGAAGCTAATAGAGCGCTTAGAGAAAAAAATATTATTGAAGGTAAAAATTATGGTTTTGAAGCAAAGAAAGTGCTTGCNATAGCTTTAGCTAAAGGTGTTNCAGAAGATAAGNTAATTANACATATTAGATTGTTAATAAGCGACGAAAANTGTCGAAACTTTAAATCAAAAGAAATGTCAGTATCTACTGAAAATTTTATNCCNCCTAATAGTTTTTTAACAATTCTTGGTGGAGGCATAAGATTAAAAGCTGAAGGTCTATCTATTGACAAGTCATTTGATAAACCATTTTTTGATTCAAATAAACCTATAAAGATGTCTTTCATATATTTTGGCGGAACTGATACAGTTGAAAAACAATTACCTATCTCAAAGAAAATATATGCAGGAAGGTTTGTCGTTAATTTAAAAATTATCAAATCAAATGTTAGAGGAAGTTTGATTGTTAGATATAATACTTGCAAACTATGAAGGTAATTTCAAAAAATAATGGCAAAAAAATTGCTGTAATTACTGGAGGAAGNGAGGGTATTGGTGCAGCATTGGTAGGTGAATTATTAAGAAATAACTATTCAGTAATAGCAGTAAGTAGAAGTTTAAAAAAATTAAATAAATTAAAATCAACTTTTTCAACATTTAAGGAAGATTTAAAAATTTTTTCTGTAGATGTAAATAATTTAAAACAATTGATTTATGTTTCAGATAAAATTAAAGCACCAGATTTGTTGGTGTTAAATGCCGGTATATATGAACCTGTTGATATTGAGACTTTTAATATCAAAACTTTTGTAAAACAATCAGANGTAAATTATTTAGGTGTTATTAAATCTTTTGATGCTTTTATCAAAAAAATGCTAAAAAAAAAATCTGGAACAGTTTTAATAATGTCCTCAGTCGCAGGCTGGATAGGTCTTCCAAAAGCGTCTGCATATGGTCCTACCAAGGCTGCTTTAAGATCATTTGCCCAATCAATTAGATATGATTTATCTAAATTTAATATACGTGTTAAGCTATGCTCGCCTGGGTTTGTTAATACCAAAGCTGTNAAAGTAAATGATTTTAAAATGCCAGGTCTNATTGAGCCAGAACTTGCAGCTAAATTAATTNTNAAAAATTTAAATAATAATAAATTTGAAATTTCATTCCCTATNATTTTTTCATNCTTTATGAAANTTTTAACTATTTTACCAGACTTCATTTCATACAGATTAATTAGATATACAACAATAAATGANAATAAATAAAAATATATCAAAATATATTAATATTTTTGAAAAATTAAATTTAGAAAACTTAAACGATCTTATTTTGTTATTAGATAATAAAATATATTTTGAAGACCCTTTTAATAAAGTTACTGGTAAAGAAAATTTTAAGATAATTTTTTTAAATACATTAAAAAACCTAGATGACGTAAATTTCAAAGTTTTAAATGTTATTTCTGAAGAAAATATTGTTTTTATGAAATGGAAAATGAATTTTTTTGCATTTAATAAACTAAATTCGATAACAGGCATGTCAGAGGTAATTATTGGCAGAAATGGAAAAATTATTTCNCATGTGGATTATTGGGATAGCTATAATAATTTTTATACAAAAATTCCATTNTTTGGAAAATTTTTTATGCTCTTTTTNAAAGTTGTAAAAAGAAAAATTTAATTGTTAATTATTTTAATTTGATTTAAATCAATTCTTTTAGATTTAAATCCACTTTCACAATATTTTAAATAATAATTCCACATTCTTATAAATTTGTCATCAAATCCAAGTTTCTTTACTTCAGTTAATGAGCTATTAAAGCTTTTACTCCATTTATTAAGAGTACCTGCATAATGTTCAGAATAACTATTATTTTCTAGAATTTTTAAATTATGTCTTTTCAAAATTCTTGTTAAAATGTCAATACTTGGTAACATACCCCCTGGAAAAATATATCTTTGAATAAAGTCAGGATTTTTTGAATAATAATTAAAAGCCTCATCCTTAATCGTAATAATTTGAAGTACTATAATACCATTATCATTTAAGAGGTTTTTAAGTTTTTGAAAATATGTGTCCCAAAATTCTTTTCCAACAGCCTCAAACATTTCTATTGAAACAATCTTATCAAACTTTCCTGAGAGATCTCTGTAATCTTTTTTTAATAAGTTTACATTTTGATTTTTTATAAATTTTGATGATAGATAATTAAATTGTTCATTAGAGATTGTAGTTGTTGTGATATTACATTTAAAAGATTTAATTAATTGTTCAACAAAACCTCCCCACCCAGATCCAATTTCTAATATTTTATCATTATTTTCTATTTCAGCTAAATTAAATAAATTTTGATATTTGTTTGTCTGAGCTTGATATAAATCATTAGATGTTTTTTTAAAAATTGCAGACGAATAAGTCATAGATTTATCAAGCCATAGTTTATAAAAGCTATTTCCTAAATCATAATGTGCATGAATATTTTTTTTTGCACCATTTTTTGAGTTTCTGTTTAAGTAATGATTAAAAAAATTTTTTGCTTTAAAAAAAACAGTGTATTTTATACTTTTTTCAATTTCATCATTATTAGCTGCAAAATAATCTAATAATTTTTCTAAATTGGTAGTTTTAATTTGACCATTTACATACTCTTCTCCAAAAGCTACAGATCCTTGAATTAAAAGTTTTTTAACTATTTTTTCGTTTTCAATTTTTAAATTAGCTACTGGACCAGCACTTTTACCACTAAAGAAGTAATTTTTACCACAAAGTGATAATTTTAATTTACCACATGATAAATTATTTAAAGAGGATATGAATATTTTATTCCACATATACATTTTACAATTTTTCTAAAAAAGAATGTTTAGTTGTTTTTTCCAAGGGTTTTTTTTCAACTTTAATTTTTTTTAAAAATAATTTCAACGCTTCATAATGAATATTTAGCCAAACTTTTCCAGGGAATGAAAAACTTTTAATTAAACTATATAAAATTGATATATTCTTTTTTTCAATTATTTTTGCGTTTAATGAAGCTTTTAACTTTAATTTATTTTTAATTATATACTGTATATGAACAGAAACCGATGATTTGTCTAATTTAGAAGAAATTTTGTAATATCCTTTATTTTTATAGAATGGAGATACAAACATTTTTTTTTTAAATTTACTTTTAAAAGAGGTTTTGTCAGATAAATAATGGTGAATATCTCCAAATGTATTTTTAACTTCATACACAGTATGTGTGATTTTTTTATTATCACATATGAAATAAATTGAAATAGGATTGAAGCCAAAGCTTAAAATTTTTGGAAGACATAATAAGTANATCTGATCAAATCTTTTAATNTTTAATAAATTTATTAAAAAGTATTCTAATTTTTCTATGCTTGTAACTGTTCTACTNCCATGATCTTCAATATGCCAAGATAGCAAGTTAAATTTATTTATTGAAAAAAAAGGATATTGATAGTTTTTATGTTTAAAAATANATTTTTTTTTAATTTTTGTTAGGTTTAATAATAAAAATAAATGNCTATTTGTGAATTCATGTTTTTTATTACCTAATCTTTGATGAAAAATATTTCCATCGTAAAAAGTAATTGGATCAATCATTTATTTAGTAACCAATTAATATCAATATTTAATTTTTTGANAATATTTAAGGCAGATTTTANTCCATCTTCATGAAATCCATACCCATTCCANGCCCCGGCAAAATAGATATTGTTTTTACCTTGNTATTCTTCAATTTGTTTTTGAACATTTAAAGAGTTTTGATCATAAATGGGGTGTTCATATTTAAATATTTTAATAATTTTATTTTCTGATGGAATGTTAATCGGGTTTAAAGTGATAAAAATATTTTTTTCAGTATTCAAATTCTGAAGTTTATTCATCCAATAAGTAATGCATGAAATTTGTTTTTTTGAATCAGTGTAATAATTCCAACTTGACCAGACCANCCTGTTTTTTGGCATTATACTCTGATCAAAGTGAAGATATGCTAAATTATTTTGATACCTAAAATCTTTTANTAGTTTAGATAGTTTTTGATCGGAGTTACTTATAATTCGTGAAGATTGGTCAGTATGANACGCTAAAACAACATAATCAAATTCATGTTTTCTTTTCTTATTATCTAAAAGAACCTGTTTTGATTTGTTTCTTTTAATATCTATTATTTCAGTATTTAAATGTAAAACATTGTNTTTATTTTTNTTAAGATNATTTATTAAACTATTAACATAATTAATGGANCCTTNTTTAATTGTTCTCCATTGAGGTCTTTCAATAAAATTTAAAAGTTGATGATTATTATAAAAATCAAATAAAGATTTAACTGGAAANTTTAAAATCTCTTTTTCAGGAGANGACCAAATCGCAGAAGCCATAGGAATGATATGGTATTTACTAAAATGNTCTGAAAATTGAAATTTATTTAAAAANTGATCTAAGGTATAATTATCATCAATTTTTTTTAAATATTTTGGACTTAATTTAAAAAATCTAAAAATNTCATAAATCATTTTATAATAATCTTTATCTAAAATGTTTTTATAATTAGCNAACATTCCAACTAAAGATCCTGAATATTCAAAANTCTTATCAACAGACATAGCAAATGACATGTCAGATGGTTCGCTCAAAACTTCTAAATAATCAAGAATTTTAATAAAGTTNGGATAATTTTTTTTATTATAAACAATGAANCCACAATCAATGGGTATATCATTGTTTTCAAAATTAAAATTGAATGTGTTTGCATGTCCACCAAATTTTTTATTTTTTTCAAAGATTGTAACGTCACAGTGTTTCGATAAATAAAATGCTGTAGCTAGACCAGATATTCCAGATCCAATAATTCCAATTTTCATATGTTAGACTTTCTTAAAATTGAATATGTGTTTAATGCTCTTTCACGAGCAAATTTATGATCCACAATCATTGGTTTATATATTTTATTTGANGGCGAATGAATTTCTTTTGCATCAATACTTTTTAATTCAGGAATATATTTTTTAATATATTCTCCTAATGGATCAAACTTTGAACTTTGTGTTAAGGGATTAAATATTCTNAAATATGGTGCTGCATCAGCACCACANCCAGCGACCCATTGCCAACTTGCATAATTTGAGGCAAAATCGGCATCCACCAAAGTATCATGAAACCAATTAGCACCCCATTGCCAAGGAATTAATAGATGCTTTGTTAAGAATGAAGCAACNATCATTCTAGCTCTGTTATGCATCCATCCTGTGTTCCAAAGTTGTTTCATTGCTGCATCGACAATTGGATAACCTGTATTGCCCCTACACCAAGCTTTAAAACTATTTTCATCATTATTCCAATTGAAATTATTAAAATTAACTTTAATATTTTTTTTGTCTAAATCATTATACATATACATCAAATTAACTGCAAATTCTCTCCAAATAATCTCTGATAAAAAAGTTTTTCGTCCATTAGAAATTTTTTCATAAGAAGNTTTGTTACATATTAAATTCCATATNNTTGTTGGAGAAATTTCACCAAAATGTAAATGTGGAGAAAGTTTAGAAGTTCCATCCTTAGAAGGGAANTCTCTAAAAATATCATAATTATCAGCATTTGTTGAAATAAAATTTTCTAATTTTTCTAGAGCTGATTTTTCTCCAACTTTCCAAATTTTTTCAAATTTAGTCATCCATTTTTCAGAAACTAAATTTAATTCATATAATTTCAGAGATGTTTTTAATTTGAAATGTTTCGAAATTTTTGCAATGGGAATTGGCTTAGGTATTATATGGTTTGCAATTAAAGATTTTTTGTAAGGTGTGAACACCTTTAAGTTTTGTCCTTGTTTCCCTTTAATATTCCATGGCTCTATAAGAACTTTACCATTATAGGTTTCAATATTAATATTTTGAGTCTTTAAATAACTTTTTAATTCTGTATCTCTGCATATGGCTTCTGGTTCATATCTCCGGTTCCAAAAAACATTTTTAATATTTATTTCATTTATTAAATTTAAGAATACATTCTTAGGATTTCCTTCATAAAAATTTATTTCATCATTGTGATTGTCTATTAAGTTCTCTGAAATATTTTTATTAAAGTNTTNTAAGCTTTTATGAAGCCACCATTTGCTTGCAGAACCTAAATTTGAAGAAAACGAATTAAANNTTTCTAAAATATATATAAGCACTAATTTAGTATTATTTTTTTTTGAGTATTCGTTTGCATAGAAGAGAGCTGGATTATCATTTAATCTAAGGTCATTTCTTAACCAAACAATTGTATAATCTTTACTCATTAATTGGACTTTCTAATCAGTCCATCTCTTGGAGTGCATTTATCTGAAAACATTTGTACTAGCATAGATTCTTTGCAATTTAAATGTTGTGGTAAAGGTAAATTTATGTATTCCCTATATATTCCAGCAATTACAAGTACGCTTAATAATGTAAATAAAATCCACATCCTTTTTGACATTTAAATATTCTCCCCATCAATGATATGTTTTTTGATATTTTTTATATCAACATCCTTTTCATTTGTAACTCGATTTCGTACACATTTTTTTTGCTTAATCATTTGATCATAATTTCCAGCAATTAAATAATGCCATGTTGGCAATTCTTTTCCTTCATGTTTAAGTCTATATGAGCATGTTTTTGGCATCCATTTTAATTTTTCAACATTTTGATAATTCAAGCTTACACAATCTTTAACAATTTCTTTTCTTTTTTGATAGTTATTACAATTTGCAGTTTTTACACATAGCAATTTACATGAAACATTTGTATAATAAATATCTGATGTGTCTTCATCTTCAAGTTTAATTAAACAACATTTGCCGCACCTGTCGCAAAGAGCTTCCCATTCTTTTATATTGAATTGAGAAAGGTTTTTTTCCCAAAAGTTTTTATTTAACATAATATTTAGTTTATAAACAGATAAGTAATGGAAAACAATTTAAAAAATGTACCTATTTATAATTCTAAATCAATTTTAAAATCTATTAAATTTGATGATTTTTATTTTAATTCCATTAATCCGATTGAAGAATGTGAATATGTTTACATAAATGCAAATAATCTTATTAAAAGAAGTAAAAAAGTCTCAACATTAGTAATAGGGGAATTAGGTTTTGGGGTCGGTTTAAATTTCCTTACAACATTGAAGGCATTAGAAAAGTCATTTAAAAATAAATTTTTACATTATATCAGTTTCGAAGGATATCCATTAGATGTTGATCAATTAAAGAACATTTACTTAAATTTTCCAGAACTACAAAAACTATCAGAATTATTGATTAAAAAACTTCCAATGAAAATGTCAGGTGTTCATGATATAGATTTTTCTGAATGTAATAGTCATTTAACATTAGTTTATGATAAATTTAGTAGTATTAAAAATTTTTCCTTTTTAGCGGATATTTGGTATTTGGATGGTTTTTCACCTAATAAAAATCTATCTGCTTGGACTGAAGACATATTTAAAAATATTTATAGGAACACTAAACATAAAGGTACTCTATCTACTTTTACGTCAGCAACATCTGTTAGAAAAAAACTCATTAATGCAGGTTTTGCTGTTACAAAAAAGAAAGGTTTTTCAAACAAAAGAGAAATGCTTATTGGTAAAAAATTACAAATTAATAATAAAATGAATATAAATACATCAACATTAAATATTGAGCCAGTTGCGATCATTGGGGGTGGGATAACTGGAGCTTCATTGGCTTATTCTTTAAAAAAAAGAAATATAGAATGCTTTGTTATTGAAAAAGGGAGTAATCTCGGGAATGGAGCAAGCGGAAATTTAATTGCTTTTCAAATGCCTAAATTAACATTGGATGGATCAATTTATGGAGTTTTTTCATTAAGGAGTTTTCTTTATTCTAGAAATTTAGCAATTAATCTTAATTCTTCGCCTGACACAGACGGAATTTTAGTTTTTCCAAATAGAGATCGAGATCTTATAAAATTTAAAAAATTATTACATTTAAATTGGCCACAAAATCTTTTTAGAAACTTTGAAGATAAATTATTTGATAATTATAATTGTGTGCATCTTTTTTCGAGTTCTGGAATTTTAGAAACAAGCAAATTTTTAAAAAATCTTACTAAATCAGTAAAATTAATTACTAATTTTAATGTGTGTAAAATTGAGCATTCATCACAAAATAAAATATTATATGACAAAGAGGGGAAGTATTTAAGAGCTAAAACTGTTATATGGTGTAAAGGTTTTGAAAATAATATAAACTTGCCACAATTAAATATTCCAACATCTGGTCAAGTTACTTATATAAGCGAAGATATTGACTTCTTTGATAAAAAATTTAACTACAGTTATGGGAATTATTTTTCACAAGCAGTGAAAGGAGTACACCAAATTGGATCTACTTTTTCTAAAGACATCCATCATAGAAATAAAATATATAATGAGTTAAATATTAAAAATATCCCATTGTTTTTAAAAGATAATCTCTCTCAAAATATTAATATAGTTGGATCAAGATTTAGTGTCAGGTCATCAACTTCAAATAGGCTTCCTTATTTTGGATCTTTATTTAATAATAATGAATATTTTATTGGAGGAATGGGTTCGTGGGGGTATACTTATGCCCCTTTTTTAAGTGAAGTTTTAGTAAGGGAAATTCTTAATGAACCAAAAATTATTGAAAAAAATATTCTACAAAAATTAAATTTAGAAAATAGGATTTGAATTATTCTGCTGCTATTTTTTTTAATTTGATAAAAGAAAAATCTTTAATAATATTTTTAAANATTGATTTTAAAATTTTTAAATTACCATTTAACTTTAGAGTCGATTGATTCATATAAAAATNCTTTGAAATTTCTACTTGAATTGCATGAACATTANTATCTTTTTTTCCATAGGTTCTGGTTATATATCCTCCAGAATATGGGGAGTTTAATGTGTGATTTAGATTAAAATTTTGAAAATGCGAAACTAAGTAATTTTTAAAGGTTTCATCGCAACTTTTTCCAAAATTATTACCTATTATTACATCAGGAAAATTACTTATATTATTTGAAATTGGTGGTGTTGAATGTATATCAATCAAATAAACAACACCAAATATTGACTTTAGATAATTTATTCTTTCTTTTAATTGTAAATGAAAAGGGTCGTAAAACTTTTTTAACATATTAGAGATATATTTGTTAGGTAATTTAGATTGAAATATTTTTTCATTATAACATTTTGATGGTAAAACACCCAATCCAGATTTAATTAATAATATTTCATCATTAGGAGACATTTCTATTTTTGATTTAAACATTGAATTATCTAGAGATTCACGGGATCGATTTAAGTCAACAACTGTTCTTGAGCATTTGGCAATAAAAACATCAGTCAATTGTAAATTAACATCTTTTATGAATAAGTTTGTCTTATAATCCTCCATTATGGTTAACTTATTAATATCAATTGATTTTTTTTTTAGAAATTCTTTTGGATAAAAACTACCCGAATGAGGTATTGTTACAATTAAAGGAGTAATAGGTTTTTTTCTAATTTGAAATTGCATTTGATTTTCTTATAAAACTATGAATATTAAGTTAGTTAATTATGAAAATTATTCCACATAAAAAAAGTAATTACTCTTGTTTTTATAATTTATCTACAAGATGGAAAGATAATGATGTCTATGGTCATGTAAATAATGTTGTTTACTATGAGTATTTTGATACGGCTGTAAACATGTGGTTAATAGAGAATAATTTATTAGATTTTAAAAATGGTGAAATTGTTGGATTTATTGTTAAATCGGGATGTGATTTTATTTCACCAATATCACATCCTTCAAATTTGTGTGTGGGTATAAGTGCATCATCAATAGGTACTTCATCTGTGACTTATAGAGCAGCTGTTTTTAAAATTAATGATGAAACAGCATCTGCACAAGGNTTTTTCACTCATGTATATGTTAATAGAGTNAAACAAAAAGCTTCACCCATTCCACAAAAGTTTAGAGATAAATTACAACGAATACATCAGCCATAAATTATTCCCATTTCAAATTAATTTGGTCACCTGCATTTATATTCTTAAAGTCAGACCTTTTAAAAGTAGCATCTGCCCAAATATTACATGGGCCTATTAATCTAATTTCATCACCTCTAGAAACAGGAGTTTTTCCGTAACCAATTGCAATAGCAGATCCTTCTGTCCAGTATGCAATTTCACCAAGTTTTACAACATCTCTTGCATGATTTTCAAGTGGTATAGTAATATTTGTATTAAAGAATATTTCATCACCCCATTTTTGCACTTGAGAATTTATTGGGAGTGCCTTTTTAATTAATTCAGCTGTTTTATTTTGGCGTAAGTTTATTACAAACTTATTTTCATTGATTTGTAAAATTAATTTTTTCATAAGCATTTTTTTAACAAATTTAAATATATATTAATTATAAATTAATTGAAAATGCATATTATTTATATATATTCACAAATAATTTAAAATTTTATGGGACTATAGCTCAGTGGTAGAGCACTACGTTGACATCGTAGGGGTCGCTAGTTCGAACCTAGCTAGTCCCACCACTCAAACAGGATTTAGATTGAACTATTTCAAAATTACTCATATTCCAAATGTCAGCTGGAGTTCAAGTAATCCGTTCAATTTAAGGCCTAGAGCTAAAACTTTATTTCTTCTTTTTTTAGGATTATTACTTTTTGGTTTAGGAGAATCATTATTGATAATTTCAGATATTGGGGTCACACCATGGACTGTTTTTGCTCAAGGAGTTGCTAAAATTTTTGATATTAGTATTGGTTTAGCAACTTTTTTAATAAGTATTAGTATTTTAATGTTATGGATTCCTTTAAAACAAAAAGTTGGTATTGGCACAATTTCAAATGCAGTTATTATTGCATTTTCGATTGATTTCTTTGTTTATATACTACCTCAACACAATAATTTAACGGTATCTTTTTTTGAAGTTGTAATTGGCATTTTGTTAGTTGGAATTGGAAGTGGAATTTATTTGATTACAAATTTAGGTCCAGGAACAAGAGATGGTCTTATGAAAGGATTATCAGAAAATTTTAATAAACCAATTTATGTGATAAGACTTTTAATAGAAGTGACAGTTGTTTTCATAGGTTGGTTACTTGGTGGGACTGTAGGGTTAGGTACCATAATGTTTGCTATATTGATTGGTCCAATCATTTCAGTTAGTTTAGTTATAATTGATAAATTTGATAAATGGTAAGGGTTAAATTGTAATTCCATGGCTTTGTTAGGAAAAGGTGCTCTATTAAATTGGGGTGGAGTATTAACTGACTCTGAATTTGATTATAACCTATGGCATAGTATTGAACATATGCCTGAAAGAATGAATGTTAAAGGTTTCTTAAGAGCAATTAGGTGTTTGGGATTAAAAAATACAGATTATAAAGATAAATATTTTATGATGTATGATGTAAAAAATAAAGGTGTTTTAAATTCTAAAGAATATTTAAAAAGACTTAATAACCCAACTCCTTGGACATCGAGTACTTTGTCAAAATATGTTTCGCCCTCTAGATCTATTTGCAAAGTCATAAAAACTAAATCGCTTACAAGTGGAATATGTGGTTTTTTTGTAACTATAAGAATTTTTAGCAATAATAATAAAGCAGATATTTTTACTACTTTTTCTAAATCCTTGATGATTAAAAATGGGATACTTGGTATTCATTATTTTAAATCTGACAAAAAAATAAGTGATCTTAAAACAAAAGAAAAAGTTATTAGGGGAACACAGGGTGATAAAGACGAAATTATAGAGAATGCTATAATAATAGAATGCTTGGATATAAAAAAAATAAAAACACTTTTGTTAAAAAAGTTGAAAATTAAATCTGATAAAAATTTAAAAATTAATTATTATCAATTGCAACATGTTATAGAATTAAATTAATGCGCTCTTAGCTCAACTGGATTAGAGTACCAGATTTCGACTCTGGGGGTTAGGGGTTCGAGTCCTCTAGAGCGCACCACTTCCTGTTAAACAATCATCGTAACTCATTGATGTGCAAGCATATTTTGTTTAGTGCGTCAAGGGAGTAGACCATATGGTATTGAATTATGCTTAATGAGCATTAAATCAATTGTATATTAAATTGTTAAGAACTATTTTAAGTCCACTAATAAAATCTCAGTTAAGATTATATTTTTTCTTTGGTTTTCTGGCAGGTTTATATCAATTAATTTTATTAATCAAATATTAGGGGTTAGATATGTTGGGATTAGGAATGATAAAAGGAACAATCATTGGGATGGGTATAGGTTTACTAGCTGGACTGGCATTAAAAGAAATGTGTAAAATCAAAAAAAATAGTGCTGAGAATGCTGATAAAAATAATGATAAAAATGATACATGATTAGTACTTTATTTACCTCTATATTATCAATTTGGTTATTGATATTGTCAGCAAGGGTAATTGCACTTAGGGGTGCTTCGTTTTTAAAATTTTTTGCATTTAATAATTTTGGTGAAAAAGCTCTTTCTAGGTCTGTTAGAGCTCAAGGTAATTTTATTGAATATACTCCATTTTTTTTAATATTACTTTTTATTGCAGAATTTAATGGTTCACATCCTCACTTCTTGTATCTGGTTTCATGTTTGTATTTAATATCAAGGTTAATGCATGGTATAGGTTTTGGTTTTATGAGACATAGTCCCTTTTTAAGAGTTGGAGGAATTACACTAACTTTCGTTAGTATATTAATGATTGCTGTGTTTAATATTTATGAGGTTGTTAGTTCTTTTTAAATTATGGATTTAACAAAGTATAAATGGAAATGTAGAATTATCTTACTTAATACTACTTGCTATAGAGATAGTAATTATAAAAGAAGTAAAGAACTTTACCAAGAGTTCATAAAAGAATTCCACAAAAGACATGTTAAACTTATGTCAAATAGAAAAAAGGGTCTTAAATTTTCTATAAAACTAATAGGTTACGACGGCACCTTAAAAAAGGAATTTAATACCTTAGTACCCAGAGATATATTTGAGCTTATTGACTCAATGCCTATGAGTAAAGAGTCAAAATCAAGTAAAATAAAACCTTTAAACTTATCTTTATATTCAGATTACAAGCCTGAAACAACTTTAAAAGGTCTTGGTTTCAAAGATAAAAAAAAGGCAATATATACTCTTGATGCTATAAAAGGAAGAGACACTAAGTATCAAGTCAATGTAGTATCTACTATGTTAGGAAGAGCAAAAAAATACCCTAATAAAACACCTGAAATGGATGATGCAATAACGGTTTTTGAGAAATGGTTGTTGGATTATAAGAAATCAAAAGACAATACTTATTGAAAGATTAACACTGCTTAATTGAAAATTAATAAACAAAAGGTTTAATTTAAAAAAAAGGTGAACTCAAGGAGTGTGAAAAACAAAGTGAGAAAAATTTTGTGTCTTTTTACTTAACATATATAGCTTTGATTGATACTTTAATATATTATAAATCTTTGTAGACTAGGGGTTTCTATTGGATATAAAAGCAAATTTAATGACCTATAATACCTTTACTTTTAAGACAGAAGCGCAAATGCTTCTTTTTAAAAGAATTTGGGAAGATAATGGTACAGCACTGTTTGATAAACTTAAAAAAAAAGGATGTATAAGATTTTGTCTTAATCAAATCTGGAATGTAAAGGGAATATTTAAGATGTCTATTCTTTTTGAGTATGAAAGTCCAACCTCATTTAAACAATGTCAAAATGAATTAGAAAATTTTACCAAAAACATTATGAAAGAACTTCAAGCCGCAGACCCTGTTATAGAGGCGAGTAGAAATATTATTCTTCAGGACTTGAGAGTTTAATTCCAAACTCACGGAGTACTA